>JAYVAZ010000510.1:0-3486 GCA_043750675.1 Pseudobdellovibrionaceae bacterium
TGAAAATGTTTCGCAAGAAGACATGTATGAAGGTTATCAAGAGTTAGAATTAACACCTGAACAAATTGATAGCTTTTACAAAACTAAAAAGTTTGTTCCTGATGTTAAGCTGATTGCTAATCAGTATTTGATTATGAAGGACAAACACAATCCTAATCACAGTGCCCTTGGACGCTTTTCCCAAGCCGACCAGGCCATTATTCCTTTATTCAATGGTACTGACAGCATTTGGGGTTTGACGGCTAGAAATGCCGAACAGTCTTTTGCCTTAGACTGTTTACTCAATGATGAAATCCTATTTGTCTCCTTAGTGGGTAAAGCCGGAACAGGCAAAACTCTGCTGGCTATCGCTGCTGGGTTACATAAGACTTTAGATGAAGGTCGTTTCCAAAGATTGCTGGTCAGTCGTCCAATTTTCCCAATGGGAAGAGACATCGGTTACCTTCCAGGTGATATTGAACAAAAATTGAATCCTTGGATGCAGCCGGTATTTGATAATGTCGAATTTCTAATGGGTGCAGATAAAAAAGCAGCTGGGAGAGCACAAGAATTAATCAATCAAGGTATGTTAAATATCGAACCACTGACTTACATTCGTGGGCGCAGTATTCCGAAGCAGTATTTGATCGTCGATGAAGCGCAAAATTTAACTCCGCATGAAATTAAGACGATTGTGACGCGAGCTGGACAAGGCACAAAAGTTATTTTGACAGGAGATGTTTATCAGATTGATAACCCATACGTGGATTCGGCGAATAGCGGACTGACCTATGCTGTTGAAAAGTTTAAAGGTTACCCAATTGCTGGTCACGTAACCTTAACTAAAGGGGAGCGTTCGGAACTTGCCGAGTTAGCGGCAAATATTCTGTAGCGATTTTTTATGGGATTTCAAGTTGGTGATACAAGAACTGTCAGCGTAAAAATCACGGATCAAATGGTTCGTGGTTTCGCCGAGATCAGTGGTGATAAAAATCCCATTCATTTAGATGAAGAATATGCGAAGACGACCCGTTTCGGTCGTCGTATCGCCCATGGCATGTTAGCTGGCGCTGTCATTTCGCGCGCTTTAGCAATGGAACTAGGGGATGGTGGAATTTATCTATCGCAAACTTTGAAATTCTTAGTACCGATTTATATCGACGACGTCATCACTATCGATTTGAAGGTCCTGCAATTACGTCATGAAAAAGGGATTGGTACCGTCGAGACTTTGGTTAAAAAACAAACCGGCGAACTTTGTGTTAAAGGCGAAGCTATTATCATGCAAAAAGAAAAAGCTTAAGAGTCTTTTATAGACTTAAACTCATCGTTACTTCCTCATCCGCTTCTTTGCGGCGTACTAGCGTACGCCTCATTCGCTCAATCGTCGCGCCTCGATTTTAAGTCTATAAAAGACTCTTACGGTATGCGGAGCTTTTGCCGATTCCGTGCTCAGATTGGCACTTGGAATTAATTACCTGGCAAAAATTTCGACAGTAAGGTTTTTTAATCATAAAATGGAAAATTTCTACGGCCTGGGATAATATGGCCGCTATGAAAAAACTAATCACTATTTTACCCATTCTTTTTCTTGCTTTAAATGCTTGGGCTGAATGTTTTGATGCGCATTTGGAAGCGGCGATTGCGGTCAACAAACAAAGAGAAAAGCTATATGCAAAAATAACTGATGGCGAATCGGTTAAGATCAGTCAAAGTTTGATATTAGGGGAAAAGATTTTGCTTCAAAAAGCCCAAAAGTTGATGGCTGAAGCAAAACCCTTTCACGAAATGGGAATTCGCGTATTATGTGACGAGTTTGCACCGATGACGGAAATTCCAGTTTTTTCGTTTGAATTAAAACCCGTTAACGAAGCCCTGTATTTTGTGGACCTAGTTGGTTTTCGTAAGATCGCAAAAAAACAAATTGAAAACAAACAATGGCCCGAATTGCTAATTAACATCGAGACCGTTCTAAAGGAAAAATTTAGTCAGGCACAGTTTTATTGTATGACAAAACATTTCCTAGAGTCGATGTACAGCCTTACGGAAAAGGCCATTTTACATCAGGCCCAAGCTGCAAAATTGGGATTGCAGATCAGCCCAGATGAAATTTCTCAGGAAGTTCTTAAGATGCATGCAAAGTATTTAGGTCTGGCTGAAAATCTTGATATCAATGCCGTAGATGTTCAGCAAAAAGGGGCTGGCATAATATGCCAGGACGTGCCTAAAATTATCGTATGGTAAAGCTTCCTAAACTTAGATATCAAGCCAAATTGAATCCTATTTTCTTTTTGCTTTTTATTTTTTCCCTTGTCTATGCAGCCATTTATTTTAGTTCGCCGATTTTTTGGTTGGGCTGTTATCTAATCTATTTTTTGACATTCTTTTTCGGCGTCGGGATGGGATTGCATCGATTAGTCGCGCACGAAGCCGCCCAAATTCCCAAGTTTATTTTTTACCCCAGCGTTTTTTTAGGTTCCTTGGCTAATGTCGGTACACCGATAAATTGGTACTTGGGACATAATCTTCACCATAAGTTTGCAGATAAACCCGACGATCCTATTTTGCCTACACTGAATGGATTTAATCATCTTTTAGGCGCCTACAGCGATGGCGATCAAAAGGAACTGACTAAAATTCTTTTGTTAGGTGCGCACTCACCAATTCTACACGATCGTTTTCTTCGTAGTCTAAACGATCATTTTTATTATTATCTTTTAGGAACTTATATCAGTTTATTTGTCATCGGTGGTTTTCCACTGCTATTGATGTTTAGCATTGGCAGTTTGGCAGCCTTAGTAGCCACTAGTTTTTTAACTTACTGGAGCCACCATCCCGGTTTGGGTTTTAAACGAACTGCTTTACCTAATCACAGCGTGAATATGCCGGGCTTGTTTTGGTTATTCTTCGGTGAAGAAATTCATAATAATCATCATGCAAAACCAAAAAGTCCGACTAATTCAGTTGTTTGGTGGGAAATTGATCCCATTGGGATATTTATTCTTTTAGTTAAAAGACGGCGGACATGAGTAAAGTTAGAAAAAAATTTTACGCAGATGTTATGAAAGCCTTTGAGGGTTTCGGATATATCCCAGAGGAATTTATTTCTAAGGTGGGGAATCCGGCTGATGATGGATTAAGATGTTTTACCTTAACCAAAAAGGGCCAGCGTGTTTTTGTTAGTCTTACTGATCCAAAAACAAAAGGTGGAACCTTTTCCATTCCAGCGTTGAAGTACTTTCACGAATTTTTAGACCACATTGAAACCGATAATAAAAGATCTCCTTATTTGTTTTTATCTTGTTCCGGAGGTGTCCGACTGACTCAAAGTCGAACGATGTTCAATCATGTATGGGGAATACTTCCGCGTTTATTTAAATTACGTAAACAGCGCCCCTTTCTTTCTTTAGCACATGAATTTTGCCTTGGGGCTGCGGCCCTATTTTTTGGACAGGCCCATTTTAGAATTGCTAGCACCGAATCCACGTTGGTGAATCTAACCGGTCC
>JAYVAZ010000511.1:0-7013 GCA_043750675.1 Pseudobdellovibrionaceae bacterium
GATCTTCTTTACATACCCGGCGATGTCTCAAAATTTTTCAACGGTCCGCACAAATCGGACCGTAGGCATTTTTTTACCGACGAATGGCTTTAGGATCGATGGCATCTTGAAGGCCGTCGCCCAAATAGTTAAAACTAATCGTAGTAACTAAAATGAGAACACCTGGCAAGATCGCCAAAAACGGCGCTTCGCTGATCAAATCCGAAGCGTTGTTCAACATATTTCCCCAACTTGCTGTCGGCTGCTGAATTCCAAGTCCTAAGAAACTTAAGGCTGATTCCCACAAAATAGACTCGCCCACACCTAAAGTAATACTCACAAGCATTGGTGCGACAACGTTTGGAAACATATGACGTAAAATGATAGTAGAATCGCGCGCACCCAAAGTCCGAGCCGCTAGGATGAATTCGCGTTCACGGATAGATAGGATACTTCCACGAACTAACAAGGCCACTTGCATCCAACTGAAAATAACTAGAATGAATACTAATTTTACGATGCTTTCATTTTCGGTCGCTATCAAAGACCGAATAAAAGGAAGTTTACCTAGGTCAACAGCGGCGATTAAAATCTGAATCGGTAAAATCGGTAGCGACAACAAAGAGTCAGTAATACGCATCAGTAAGGTGTCGATGATTCCGCCGTAAAAACCGGCCACTGATCCAACCAACAATCCAATTAAGGCGCTAGTAATCGCAACTAGAATACCCACACCCATAGAAACGCGGGTGCCATAAACAAGACGAATAAAAACATCGCGTCCTAACTCATCAGTACCAAATAAATGGGTTGTTTTAAAAGATTCGATCATTTTATCGATTTCTTTTTTACCTGGAGTTTGTAACTGGGTCAGGATTGATTTCACTTCCTCAGGCTCTTTTTTTACTAACTCGAACAAAGCATCATCAGGATTCTCAACCGTAATTAAGTTTTTCGAAACGATTTCGGCCTGAAGTTCGTGTGCAGCCTCGGGCTTGTCGCGCATTAATTTCGTAATGGCATCTTCACGTTGGTCATTCGACGCATAAACGACAGACATAGGTGGTTTATAACGATTCAATGGATTTTGAGTTTCCGGATCAATTCCTGAAACCGAACTAATCACCGGGGCTAGCAAAGCAACAAATATGAAAAAAGTAATAATCACTAGGCCAATGACAGCCATTTGATGGTCAAAGAATTGACTCAAAACGATTTTCCACATGGGCATTACTTGTTCAAAAGATTTTATTTTATCGGCTTGAAGTGCATCGGCCTTAGCGGTCGCACGCAATTTATCTTCAAGGAGATTTTTTTCTTTTTTGTCTGCTTTTTCTTTTTCTGTAATCATATTCACCTAAAGTTATTTATAAGAAATTCGAGGGTCAACTACACCGTAAAGAATATCGGCTAACAAGTTCATCATAAGCACCATTGTAACCGAGATAATAAAGGAAACCATGGCAACGTTGAAATCATTGGCGATGATCGAATCGTAAACTAATTTTCCGGCCCCTTGATAGGCAAAAACAGTTTCAGTGATTAATGCCCCAGAAAACAAACCCGAAAAACTTAAAGTTAAAATAGTGATCAGAGGGATCAATGCATTTCTAAAACCATGCTTCCAAATAACCGTATAATAGGACATACCTTTCGCTTTGGCCGTGCGGATATAATCGTTTCTCATCGCTTCTAACATCGCCGAACGAGTGAAACGTACGAAGCGACCAATCTGCAGGTAGGCCAGCGAGCAGGTTGGTAATATCAAAAATCTTGCGCGGTCCAAGACCTCCGCTGTCCATGATGTATACTCCTCACCAATAGTGTAGGTGCCTCCGGCTGGCAAAACTTTCAGCCATACGGAGAAGATAATAATCAACATCAAAGCCAACCAAAAGGAAGGCACCGAAATCCCGGCAAACGCAAAAAAGTTAATAAAATAATCCGTTTTTGAGTTTGGGTTAAGCGCCGAATAGACGCCCACGGGAACCGCAATCAGTAGGGCCAATACTAATGAAGCCATAGATAAGATAAAAGTATTCCAAAGTTTCGGCCCCATAATTTCTGAAACCGGAATACGGTAAGTGCGGGAATAGCCAAGGTCTCCGTGTAAAATTGTGGAAACCCAGTTAAAATAACGAACGTAACCTGGCTGATCTAAACCATAAAGAGTTCTTAGGCGTTCAATGTCGGCCGAAGTGATTTTGGGATTTGATTGGATCATCAGTTCAACCGGATCACCTGGCATTAATGTCATTAAGATATAACAAAAATACGATAGCAGAGCGATAACGATTAGGGTCTGTATCAAACGCCGGATGATAAAAGTAGTCACTGATGAAACTCCTCAGCTTACTGGCCGCATGTCTGCGGCCAAAGTCTCTAGTGGCCGCATTTTTGCGGCCGTAATATTTAAATTCTAAAAATTATTTAATATCCCAAGTTTCAACTTCGTTGGTTTCAGAAAACTGATGTCCAGGAAGTTTGAAGTTTTTAAGGGCAGTCGGTGGAACTGCAATATCAGCACGGTAGTACAAAGGAATTACCGGAACTTCGTCTGTGTAATACTTTGTAATTTCGCCAACCATTGCTTTTCTTTTTGCGGCGTCAAATTCGCCTTCTAATTTTTCCATCAACTCGTCCACTTTAGGATTTTTCCAACCAGTGTAGTTTTGGCCAGAAAAACCATTTGCCGATGTCGGGATTTGGCTAGAATGGAATTGCGGTTTAGGGTTGCTTTCTGGAGATGAAGTCCAGGCATACATCGCCATAGCGCCGTAACGCATTTTTTTAGTTGTGTCGCCAAAGAATACACGAGCTGGTTCATTTTTGATTTGAACGTCGATACCAACGGCTTTCCATTGACCTTGTAAGTAAGTTTGAACCGTTTCACGAGTTTTGTTACCCGCAGTAGTCATAAATACTAAAGATAATTTTTTACCATCTTTATAACGGTACCCGTCTTTATCATTTAATTTCCAACCGGCTTCATCCAATAACTTGCCCGCATCTCTTTTAGAGTATGAATACTTAACAACGTACTTAGGGTCGTCAGTATACCAAGGGTCAATGCTAGTTAAATTATGAATAGCGGCTTGTTGTTTGCCTTCAAAAAGTGCTTTTACCAAGTCATCTCTGTTGATCGCAAATACTAAGGCTTTTCTTACTTTTACATCTTTTAACATTGGGTTCGTTAAATTCAAGTCGATGTGTTCGTAAGTTAAACTTGGTTTAAACATTACTGTGTAAGGCAAGTTTTGGGCTTTTACTTTTTTCTCGAAAGCTAATGCTTTGTCAAAAGCAAAACCTAAAGAAGAAACCGAATCAATATTTCCTGAAGTTAAATTCGCTTCCAAAGTGGAATCGTTAGGAATTAATTTAACGATGATTTTTTTGAAATGCGGTTGCGGGCCATAAAAATAAGGATTTGGTGAAAAAGTCACATGACTTCCTAATTTCACTTCGTCAATTTTGTAAGGACCATTGTACAATCCAGGCATAGTTGGATTTTTAGTATAGTTAGAATTTTTATCGTAACCTTCTTTAACATTTTTGTACTGTTCGAAAACGGGTCCATCAATGTGTTTTGGTAGTGGATAAAATTGACCTAACTGAGTGAAATCCCAACGAGCTTTGTCATAGGTAAATGTACATTTCTTAGGAGTTTTAGGATCCCATTCGATTTTTTCTACTTGAGTGTAAGTTTCTTTAGAACCGACTGACACGTTGTTTGAATCGGCAACAGTTCTTGCAAACAAGAAATCTTCACAAGTAACGGGTTTGCCATCAGACCATTTCGCAGCCTCGATGATTTCCCAAACCGCTTGCACCGTTTTTTTGCCACTTATTGTAATGATCTTCGCACCACCGTTTTCAACAGTAGGGATGGATTTCGCCAATTGCGGGTACCATTTGCCATCGGTATTCATTGTATCTAAGGCACGGCCGGCCAGATTGTAGAGATAGAATGATGCCACCATGGTCATATTCATTGGATTTAAATTCTCGAACTCTTGCGTGATACCGATTTTTAATTCGTCGGTGCTTACTGCGGCATGTGCAGACACAGCACTGACCGAAATGATAACACTCGATAAAATCGTTCCGATGATTTTCTTCATGTAAACTCTCCTTTTATTTTTCATATAATAAACAGGCTGTCAGATGCTCTTTAACTTGTTCATTATGGTTTTTTAATTTTGGTAGGATTTGTGGGCACTTATCAAAACGTTGTGGACAACGAGGATGAAAGTTGCAACCAGAAGGCGGATTAATTGGGCTGGGAACTTCGCCATCTAAAGACTTTTTCATTTTCTTTTTGCCTTCACCCACTCTTGGGATAGAAGCAATCAGCGCCTTGGTATAAGGATGTTGTGGATTTTTAAACAGCTCATCACGAGTCGCCACTTCCACAATTTTTCCCAAGTACATTACGGCAATTCGGTCACAAACGTGTTCGATAACTGATAAGTCATGAGAAATAAAAATATAGGTTAAACCAAACTTTTCTTGCAAGTCCTTCATTAAATTTAGGATCTGGGCCTGAATGGAAACGTCTAGTGCACTTACGGGTTCATCGGCAATAATTAATTGAGGTTCTAAGGCAATCGCACGAGCGATACAAATTCGCTGGCGTTGTCCACCTGAGAATTCATGCGGATAACGATTTACATGCGAAGGTTTTAGGCCAACCAAAGTTAATAATTCTTTAACTCGGTCACGTCTTTTTTCGCCATCTAGGCCACCATGAATTTCGTAAGGCTGAGAAAGAATCTGTCCAATAGTCATCCGCGGATCTAAGGCCGCGTAAGGATCTTGGAAAATCATCTGCATGTCTTTACGCATGGCCCGCAAAGGGTTCCCTTTTACATGTAAGAAATCTTTTGATTTAAATTCGATCTCGCCCGCTGTTGGTTCGTATAATCGAATCAATGTTCTACCTAAGGTCGATTTTCCACAGCCCGATTCGCCAACAAGGCCCAAGGTTTCACCCTTGCGAACCATTAAAGAAACATCATCTACCGCTTTAACTTGTCCGACTTCACGAAGAAGCAGACCTTTTTTAATCGGGAAATATTTTTTAATGTTCTCGGCTTTTAAAATAATTTCATTCATATTTACACCGGATTAAAACAAGCCACACTGTGAACAGGATTGATGGCTGTTAATGGAGGTTTTTGAAGTTTACACTGTTCAAGAACGTTAGGACATCGATTTTGAAATGGACAACCCGGAGGTAATTCATGCGGGGCCGGCACCGATCCTTCGATCGTGGGCAGACGTTTTACTCGTTGACCAAATTTTGGCCGCGAACCAATTAGGGCCGCTGTATAAGGATGTTTTGGATTTGAGAACAATTCTCCGGTTGGAGAAATTTCGCAAGTTGTACCGCCGTACATGACCATCACGCGATCCGAAATTTCAGAAATTACACCCAAGTCATGAGTAATGAACTGAACCGTCATATTAAATTTTTCTTGTAGGTCTTGGAACAATTCTAAAATCTGTGCCTGGATAGTCACATCTAAAGCCGTGGTTGGTTCATCAGCAATTAGGAATTTTGGATTGCACGATAAGGCCATTGCAATCATCGCACGTTGTCTCATACCACCCGATAATTGATGCGGGTAATTAGTGTACCGTTCAGACGGGGACGGAATACCAACCAACTGAAGCATTTCAATTGCTCGATCTTTGCTTTCGGCCTTGGTTGCCTTTCGGTGACGCATGAACTGTTCGTCAATTTGATCACCAATTGTCAGCACCGGATTTAATGCTGTCATAGGTTCTTGAAAAATCATCGCCATTTCATTACCGCGGATGTCTTCGACTTCATGTGATTTTAATTTTAACAAGTCACGGCCGTTAACAATAACTTGTCCGTTTGTGATTTTTCCGGGGCTTTCAATTAGTTGCATTAAGGAAAAGGAAGTTACCGATTTACCACAACCCGATTCTCCAACGATGCCTAAAGTTTCGCCCTTGTGAATATCATAAGAGACATTGTTAACCGCGCGAAAAGGACCGTATTTAGAATAAAAAGTAGTTTCTAAATTTCTGACGCTAACAACGACTTCTGACAAATTGGCCTCCCCAAAAGATCCAAACTAAAAGCAGAAGAAACTAAGTAGCAGAGGTCTTCTAAATATGCAAAACGAAAAAGCTAAAAGTGTATCCGCCTATCCAATTTTTCTATAGTTTTCATAAGGGATTTTTGTATGACTTGTCCCAACTGTGAGCTGAGTTTTTCCGCTAATGATTTTTTCTTTTCATATTTAAGTTCAAATATTACACAATCCTTAGCCAGTTTTAACAGATAATCATCGCTGGTAGATAACTCATCAACAAGATTCTTTTTAAGCGCATCTTCGCCAAACCAATATTCGCCCGTGGCTACTTCGGCCAGGTTCAATTGAGGACGGTATTTAGACACAAAGTTCTTAAAAAGTGTGTGCGTGCTTTCGAGTTGTTCAATAAACTTCTGTTCGCCCTTTGGGGTAATTTCTCCGAACACGCTAACGGTTCGTTTGTAATCTCCGGCGGTGTATTCCTTGTATTCAATTTCATTTTTTTTCAGAATCTTGTGAAAGTTGGGAACTTGCGCGACAACACCGATTGATCCAATGATAGCAAAGGGGGCACAAATTATGCGATGCGCCACAACCGCCATCATATATCCTCCGCTGGCTGCGACCTTATCCACGCAAACGGTCAACGTTGCGCCGGACTTTCGGATGCGATCCAGCTGAGAAGCGGCCAAACCATAACCATGGACCACCCCGCCAGGGCTTTCCACGTTTACAACCACTTCATCTTCGGGTTTTACAACTTGTAAAATAGCAGTAACTTCTTCGCGAAGACTGCTGACTTCTTCGGCCTGCACGTCGCCTTCAAAATTCAAAACATAAACTTTTTTCGAGGGCTCTTTATTCTTTTCCTCTTTGTCTTCCTTCTTCATATCCTTTTTTAATTGCTTCATTTCCTTCTTGTTGAAGGTCAATGATTGCATAAAAAATTTGATATCTTTGTACTTT
>JAYVAZ010000512.1:0-1499 GCA_043750675.1 Pseudobdellovibrionaceae bacterium
AATGGAAATTCCATAAATTGTTTCAAGTTTATTTAGAGCGTCAGATACTTTTTCCCAATCTTTGTAAAGACCAGGGTCAGTGTTTGGACTAATCGTGCGTATTAAATTTAAGGAATCATTTATTCCGCGATTAATATCGCGAATCAGATTTAAATTGTCTTTGCCGTTATCCATTATACTTTTAAGCTGAGCTAACTGCTGAACGGCATTTGATAAAATTTGTAAAAGCACAGCGACATCTCCACCAAAAAGATCAGCTTTCACCGGAGCTGCATACAAAAGAAACGAACAAGTAAAAATTAAAACTATTTTTTTCACTTTTGACTCCTGTTTTCATGTGCTGAAACACCACCCGGATATCTTTCTGCCAAAAGTTTTAAAATTTCGAGTTGAGTCAGTGATGGATTTTCATTTTTAGTTTTTTCGATCAGAGTTAAATCTTTGGGATCGGTCGTGGCAATCCAAAGTTCTAACGGAGTTGGCTCTATGACCGCAACAGTGCGGCGATCTGGTCCAGCTAATAAAAACGCTTCGGAGTATTTACCTTTTTCTTGGTGTAAAGATTGAATCAGACTGACCTCATTGTCATTTAAGCCCAAAGCTTCGCGCATTTTCGTAAAATCACTTTGGCTTTGCATTAATACCCATTTAACTGAGCAGTTTGGTAAAAGCGCTGAAGAAATTTTTGAAGATAAAAAATCGTTAAGGTCTTGGCTGATCGCAATTGCGGATGCATTGTATTTTCGAAATGTTCTAAAGACTTCTTCCATAAAACCAAGACCAGCTTCATCTTTTAAAAGTTTCCAACATTCATCAAAAACCAAAAATTTCATTTGAGACCGATCTTTTTGAACTTCACGCCACACAAGATCTGTGATGATGTAAAGGCAAATGCCCTGTAAGTCGGGATAGTTTTCAAGACCCTTTAAATCAAAAGCGATAATGTCGCTATTCAGTTCAATTGTTGTCTGACGGTCTATGAATTTTCCGTAGGGAGTATCGCCGCACCAAGGGTTCAAAATTTTTGCATAATTTTTAATGTCTAAATCAGAATGCTTTTCAAGAATTGACTTCAGATCAGATAGTTTCGGATGAGTGCAAACCTGATAAACTTTTTGAATGGCCGTTTCAATTTCAGACCTTGCAAGTTTTGGAAGGCGGTCTGAACCTTCTTCTTTTGTCATAAGCTCAACAAGACCAAGTAGAAACTTAACTTTTTGTGACGAAGGGGTTCTTTCGTTGATACCTAGGTCAAATGGATTTACCGAAAGTAGATCGTTAACGCCTAGTTCGACATATTGCCCTCCAAGATTTTCACTGAGCTTTTTATAAGAACCACCAATATCAACGAAAAATACTTTTGGATTTTCTTTTAACATTTGCATCAGCAAGATATTTGTCATCGCTGATTTTCCGCTTCCGGATGCGCCACTTACTAATTGATTTGCATTGCTAAGATTGGCATCAAATGGATTAAAGCTAAGAAGACTGCCTTGTCT
>JAYVAZ010000513.1:0-5088 GCA_043750675.1 Pseudobdellovibrionaceae bacterium
TAGTTAGACGTTTGCGCCTGCGGAATTGGATAGAAATTAATATCGACAACGCGATCTAGGTATTTTACTGCTGTTTTCACTGTCCTAGCCAGTTTTGCAAAGTCAAATTTCCCGTCAAGAATATGCCTAGATAAATTGACTGAACCTAAATTACAAACAGCCGCTTCTTTATTCGTAGTCACTTCCAGAATTTCGGTACAAAGATTTGATAAATGGATCACATTTTCTGGTCGACCCGTTTGATTGCTCTTCATATTAGAAGCATCTTTAAAAGTCATCCAACCGTTGCCTGTTTGCGCCAACGTTTTCATCATTCGCGCATACAAATCCCGAGCTTTAGTTTGTCTTGAAAAAAGTTTTTGAGTTTCCGCTTCTTCATAGGCACGTTCAAAATCTTCACCAAAAAGATCCACTAAATGCGGAACACGACGAGGGTCAAATAAGGACCACATACCGTCCGATTCAACTCGTTTCATAAATAAATCGGGAACCCAGTTCGCCAGATTTAAATTGTGCGTTCGTTTCGCTTCATCACCTGTATTGTCACGAAGTTCTAAAAAGTCTTCGATATCGGCATGCCAAGACTCTAAATAAACGCAACAAGCACCTTTACGTTTTCCACCTTGATTAACAGCCGAAACCGAACTGTCCAAAGTTTTCAACCAAGGAACCACGCCATTGGAGTGCCCGTTGGTACCTTTAATTAAAGATCCGCGTGCGCGTACTCGGTGATAAGCCACACCAATGCCGCCGGCAAATTTTGAAAGTAAAGCAATGTCAGTGTATTTGTCATAAATCGAACGTAAATCATCCTCTGGAGAATCTAAAAGATAACAAGAAGACATTTGCGGACGTAAAGTTCCTGAATTAAATAAAGTCGGAGTCGAAGGCATATAATCGTGCGAAGAAATCAACCGATAGAATTCAACCGTTTCTTCTACTGTCTGCGATAAACCACAAGCCACACGCATAAAGAAATACTGTGGAGTTTCGAAAACCTGACGGCTTTGCGGGTTTTTCAGTAAATAACGATCGTAAACGGTTCTTAGGCCAAAATATTCGAAACGATCAGTTCGGAAAGGTTCAATAGCCGCTGATAAAGCCGCCTTGTGTTTTTCAACGAAACGATAAGTGTTCTCGGCAATCAAACCCGCGTTGTAACCATAAGTTACTGCATCGGCAAAGGACTGAATTTTTTGCGAACGAACTTCTTCATCAATATAGATCGCCAATAAGCGAGCCGCTAAACGAGAATATTCTGGCTCTTCACCAATTAATAAAGACGAAGTCTGAATACAAAGATTATCTAGTTCCTTAGTCGAGGCCCCATCATAAAGACCGCTAATAGCCTTTGTGGCTACTCTTAATGGGTCAACCTGTGCCAAGTTCTGGCAGCAACCAGTTACGCGTTCAACGATCTTGGTGACATCAACAGGCTCTAAAGCGCCTGAACGCTTCTTTACTCGCATCATATGCGGAGCTGAGTCGCGCATTGCTTGCGGTTGAGTATCTAATTCCATAGTTAAGCCCTGTCCATTGGACTGTGATTGAAGCATAATAATTCCCCTCCGAATTATGCTAAATTATTACAACAAGACGCAAACGAGTTCTTCCGGACTGCTCCAGTAAAATACGGACACGTCTAAAATTTTTTTGATTTTTGTTTGAGAAACCGTTTCCATTCTGGAAAGATTGTGCTTCGGCAGACCCTGGATTTAGGTGATGACATTTTCATGTGACCACTACATCTAGTGTTTGCTTGGCAGTGCCTCATCAATAAGGCCGACATCGCATTCACTTTCTACGCTAAACGATTTATTTAATCTTGCAAGGCCAATTCAGCATTATTTTACTTTTTTTTTAGCTGCTGCTAATCAAACAGGCAGCAATTTCGAAGACCTTGACATACTTTTACTGATTAAAGTCTAGGCGCGTATGGTTATTTTATCAGCAGAAAAAAAGAATTTTGACAAAAGCGAGGATTTTATATGATCCCAGACCACATCAATTCCTGACAATCTGTCTTAATCTTAAATAGTTAAAAAAAAGGCACCGAAATATTAAGCTAAACTTAAGGGAATTGAATTTTCGAAAAATTCTTTTTGCAAAGTTCTTTCTTGGTCCGTGCGGGAAATGAACTGTTTTCCTTGATAGGATTTTTCAGCCCGTAAAAAATCAATTAAATACTGATGCGTTCCCATTTTATCCGAAGTCCATCGGGGTGCGACCAACTCTTCCCAGCGTGGCGCAAAGGCCGCTAGTCGTTGAACAAAGATCCGAGGGTTAAGATGTTCTAGAAATAATTGCATTCTTCTGGCGTAGTCTTCTTTTTCAATCGGAAGAAATTCCCCATTCGCGAACAACGTCTCTAAAGGAGTCTCTTTTAATACGTGAAGATTGTGAAGTTTAACATTACTGACGGGAAGTGTATTGATTAACAACGCCGTATCAATGATTTCTTGATCGGTTTCACCTGGCATTCCAAACATTAAGTGAATTCCTAAGTGCACTGAATTTAATTGGCCGATTTTTTCAATCGCCTGCAAAGACTGCTGTACCGTGTGACCGCGTTTTATGAATTCCAAATGCTTATCATTAAAACTTTGGACTCCCAATTCAATCGAAACATAATACTTTTCGCCCATTTCCTGCCAGAAATTAAGTAGGGCCGGAGACAAACAGTCGGGACGGGTCCCCACCACAAAACCTTTAACAAAAGGATATTTCAAACACTGCTCGAACTGTTCTTTAATAGTGCTGAATTTTAAAAAAGTATTCGTGTAAGCTTGGAAATAAATCAAAAATTCATTAGCCTTGTATTTTTTCTGAATGGCAACGCTGTACTTTTCAATCTGCTGATCTAAAGTCATCAAATGTGCGTCACTTTGTGCCGCCGATCCATGGACATCGCAAAAAATGCACGTCTGCATTCCCTTAAGTCCGTCACGGTTTGGGCAGCTGTCGGCAGTAGAAACCGGAATTTTATAGATTTTCTTTTGAAAAATTTCTTTATAGTGAGATGAAATAGGTCTAAAAGGTAAAGCATTCCGATTGTTGTCCATAGTATGTTTTGTATTTGTTTAAGTTTCAATGTCAACAGCGAGGGGCGTATTTGCAAAAAAAACACGATATTCCTTTATCTGAATATGGCTACCATAGGGTTCAAACCGCAGACGGAAGTTGGACTTTGCAGAGCCTGCTTCCTGACAGCGAATTAATGCATCACTCGGGAGGCGCGGTCGCTGAAACTATTTACATTTACGGCCACGGACTTAACGAATTCACTTCTCGCAGGAAGTCAGATAAGGACTTTGTAAACGTTCTTTCGGTAGGACTAGGCGTAGGCATAAATGAAATGGTCGCAGCTGGGATTTTTTTACAGCAAAAAATTCCGACAACTCGGACGAAAATGCAAAGTTTAGAAGTGCAACCATTTCTGATCGACCAATGGCAGACTTTCGTAACGGGCGGAGAGAATGTCTCTGAAATGTATTCTGTCTATGCAGAAAATCTAAACCAGGTCGCACGCCAATTATCGGTTGCCGTCACTGAGATCAAACTTTACCTAAAAGATGCCTACCAAGATGCTTGGTCGGCGGAAGGGCATTTAACGCCCGAATTCAGACCCGTAGAAAAGGCGCAAGTCATTTTTTACGATGCCTACAGCAGTCAAACAAATCCTGAATTATGGGACGAGTCTTTTCTGACTGAATTCCTTAGGATCTCGAGCGCTAGCCAATCCCTTTTATCCAGTTATGCCAGCAAATCAACTTTGCAAAGGGCCCTAAAAGCAAATGGTTTTAAAATCCTAAAAAGGTCTGGATTTAGTGGTAAACGGGAATGTTTGTTCGCAGTTAAAGACGAATAGTCGTGTTTTCCGAGAATTTTTTTTCAAACTCGATAATGGCGCTTTTTGATTCTGGATGTAGCCCTACAAACTTCATTCCCACGTGACCATCGTTGCTGACAAAAACCACCTCGGCCGTCGAATGAATCGGAGTGTAAAGATTGGGGCTTTTGATCACGACTTTGAATTTTTCGCCGATTCGGATGTTTGGATTTCCCACCATACCTAATCCACCTTCGCTGATGGACTGTATTTGCGCGGTAAATGTATCGCCATGCGCTTCGCAAGCGATGGTACCCATGATTGGAACCCGTGGGTGTGATCTGCGTGATACCCCTAATTCATCCATTACCTTATGAATTTGATAGATCTCTTTCCAATCGGTATAACCTTCAGTCCAAATTTTAACGCTAGAATAATCTTTTTGATCGCGGAGGAAGTCTAACATCTGGGCTTGGCTCATCGGTCTTAGCTCTTGTTCACCCATTTTTATACGCCACATACGTTCGGATTGCTGTCGAAGTTTATTTTCTGATTCCAAATGTTCGCTTTGGGCTTTTACCCAGCGATCAAATAAATACCATTCATGTTGGCCTCGACCCCAAATAAGGGCCTGAGGGTAAGAAGTTATCCTAACTTCGATATCGGATTTATTAAACGGACCACTAACTAATCCATCCGTAAACAAAAACCATTTTTTATCTTCCATTATAACCTCTAACTCGGGGACGCGAATGTTTGAACTTAATCAAATTATGAACGCATTTGCGGTTTTAGCAAGAAATTATGAAGATTTTGCGGATTTTTTGTTATTTAAAAAGGACTCGATTTTTTCATTTAAAAAGTTTTGTGCTTTATAACGTTTCATATCGACAATGTTTTCTTTTTTTAGGTGCATGTGTTCGATGCCCTTATCTTTTAAACGGGATTTTTGATTAGCGTAGAATGTGTTTCCCTTTGGCGTGTACAGCAAATACTTATCATTTTCGGGCATGTAAATATACATGTTAAACTCAACTTTATGGTCGTGTTTGAATTCTTCCAAATTAATTTTGATCATTTTTTCGTCTCGAGAATCTTCCGTTTTTAAATCGGAATCTTTGGTAGGGAAAAAAGCCAAAGCAATTTCATCTTCGTTGTGAACCGATTTTCGCAGGAACTCGGCTTGTTCAATGGCCCAACCTTCGAAATCAACTGATTTTACTTCGATTTGCATCGATTCGTCGTCTTTAATTGTTTCG
>JAYVAZ010000514.1:0-2971 GCA_043750675.1 Pseudobdellovibrionaceae bacterium
GCCCCGGCCTGCTTGAGGACAATTAGTGGCTCGGGGATGGGGTCGCTGTTGCCATTAATGGCCAATTTAGGGGCCCCCACATTAAACCAATTCCATAAATAGGAAAGTTCTTCGGTTGTTAACTGGCCCATTTTAGGCATTGTCTTTTCTTGGAAGACCGCCTTTAAGATTAAATCCTTATTCTTTAAAACATCAGAATAGGATTCTAAACGAACTTTACCTGATGTTCCATGACAGGAAACACACTTTCGCGCGAAAATTTTTTGATCTAGCACCGAATAGGATAATGCCGAAATTTTTTCTTCCGGAAGAAAAAAGTTTTTTTCGATCCGTGGAGGCACGCCAGTATGGGTTGCTTTACAACCCAAAACTGGCACCATTAAAATTATTATCGCTATCCAATGGATTTTCATTTTTACCTGTGCTTAAGGGACTACTTTTGCCGAAACAAAGGTTCCGTCTAGATTTAAATATATATTTAGTTTCTCCGAAGTTAGGCTGGATACAGCTTGGCCGCGTGCAATGGTTGCTCCGTTGAGTGTTCCTTTTGTAAGCGTTAAACTTGAAAGACTTTTATCAAATAGGGCTACTTTTGTATCGCCATTGTTTTCCAAAATATAATGAAGGCAATTTTCTGCTAGGGTTACAGAGTCGATGTCTGCCCATCCAGCCTCAGGTCCTGCGGTTCCACCAGCAACTAACTGATAAGCTAAAGGTTTACCATCCTGATCAAACGAAATATCAACTTGCATGGGTTTACCAGAGGCAGGTTGTGTCTGAGAGGCTCTTGCCTTAAAATAAACGGGAGCTTGATTTTGTGCGACAGCAACTTCGATTTTTTCTAGTTTCTTTAAAAATGAAGCATCAATCTTGCCAAGTGTGACAAGGCGATCAAGGCGATGTGCCGTTAGTTCGGCGGCTTTAGCAAGCGTAACTCCCGCAGCATTCGCTAGGCCAGCGAAGCCCAGCATTAAAGATGCAATTATTAAAATTTGTTTCATGTTTTCCCCCTTTAAAAGGTTTTGTGTTTTTTCAATGTTACTCAACTGTTAATTACTTGTTATTTATTAAGGCTTAAAATTATTCAACTCCCTTTGTTCAATTCCGCTTATTCATTTCCACAATGATTTGATTTAAATGCATCCGGATCCATTGCCATTCGCGCATATTCAATTCCAGACTGCCGTAACTCACTGGTTAGTACTTTTGGTGAAGTAAGAATGTCAGATACAATGTCATGAAGCATATGATTGTTATCAAATGCAGCAGAAATCAATGGATACCTTTTGAAAAACTGCGGAGCTTCTAATTTAGTTTCTGGCATCATATCGAACTCTGCCGAATCGGGAAGATTGCTAATCAATTGCCAAAATTCATCTACGGTCTTTTGAACGGCAATATCCCTTTCCGATTTGGTCGGCTTTAGTAGCGCCTCATAAAGTTTGATTTGAAACCAGTGGTAAGACCAAATCAACAAATTAAAACTGGGATAAGTTCTGCGGAAATTTTTGGAAAAAAAATGTCCGTCCATAAACAGCATTGTTTTGCAGACTTCTGTAATCGCTAGCGACTTATTAAGTTTATACTGCAAAAATAACTCATTTACTCTTTTATTCATCCCTTCGCCGCGGTCTTTTGAGGTAGCCAGGACATCCAAAACGAACTGATGAAGTAAGTGTGACCAGTCAAAAGTATCTACCATCAAGGGAAAAGTATAAACGTACAAAGGAGCAATGTCAGATTCATCCACCTTTACATTGGGCGGATTTTTTAAAATTTTTATTACATCTTCTAATATTTTTCTTTCAAATTCCTTGGGATTTGTGATCTGCCCACGGTTCAGGAGGAGCCTTTCATACACAAGCGCATGGCCATAATCAAAAGCAAACAACAGCCTTTGGGCTTGCGGATAAAGTTCGCCAAATTTATAGCCATCTGTAGGCAAAGGATACCAAGTTGGCCCCGCGAATACAGACCCGGAAATCAGGAACGAACAAAAAAGAGTGGTTAGAGATTTCACTGATCTTCCCGGATGGTTAGGTCTCTGCCGGTTAGGACGACATGATATTCATTCCAGCGGTACCGCAGTTTGGCGTCGACCGGAAGCATAATCGTGGGATCGCGAATTTCGTAGTATAAATACGTGTCCCAGTTTTCTTCTTTTCCACCCGTTTCTGGCCATCCCGGCTTAATCGGTCCTTGGCAACTAAAATCATTAGCAACAAGATATACCTTTAAAATAAACTCGGGAAGCAAAGGCGAAAACTGAATTTTTTCTGCGAATCGATTATCTTGGCCATTGATAAAAATGCAGGTCAAAGGTAATTTTTCACCATTAATTTTTAAAAACGATCCATCTTTAAATAGAATTCTATCCCAAAACGAACGGTAAAAATAAATGTCATTTGTAATCATGTGCGAATCAAACATTTTGGGTTCAGGATAAATGGGTTGATCTAGGGAAAATTCGTAATTCACTGAAGTTTGTAATCCAGGAAACGGAATGGAGAATTCGCCTTTGTCCCTAACTTGTAATGTTAATTTTCTATAAAAATCAACCGTAGGAAATGGTTTGTTGGGAATTTTTTTGTGACTTGCAAAAGAGAATTGAAAGCAGAATAGCAATGCGAAAAAGACTAAACTTTTCATATTCCTTGTCCTTTCATTAAGGAAACTATTTCCTCAAGTTTTTCTTGAACTATAATTGGATCACGGCTGGATATCGCCTGTTTCACACAACTTCGCATATGGCCTTCGATCACATTAGCCTCTAAACTTTTTAGTGCCGATCGAATGGCTTTAATTTGAATGACTATTTCAGGGCAATATCGTTTCTCTAATATCATTCTTTCGACACCTTCTACTTGGCCTTTTATTCTACTTAATCTTTTTAAGTTCGGCGCTGTGGTCATGGCCCGCCAAGCCGTAAACGGTTGCTTTTTGATTCTTTTTTAATGGGACTGAAGACAAA
>JAYVAZ010000515.1:0-2326 GCA_043750675.1 Pseudobdellovibrionaceae bacterium
TTACCTATAATGGATTGACTACAAAATTAAGGAGTCAATCCAGTGACTTATAAAACCACTTCAACTTCGATGTTAAAATTTATTATTACAATGCTATTGCTTGGATTTTTGCCGGCAGCGCACGCTCAAACGGAAGAGTCTAAACGATCCTCCGTTAAGATCGATAGTACCAAGCCCCTTGTCGTTGAATACCAAACGAAAGCTTGGAATCATTCGGGAACAAAAGTGGATAATGGCATCATCTTATTTCGAGACGGCCAATCTGGGAAATTAGCTCGAATCGAAGTAATTGAAACCCAAGAAAATTCAAACAAATTTCAAGGTCAATATTTAATCTCCTGGGGAGAGGGAATGATGACTCCCGAAATCTATATTGCTCCACAGAAAATGCTATCTGACTCTACACAAATGAAACAAATTGAATCCATGATTAAAGATGGGCAACTATTACGGAAGCCAATCTTCGTCCGTTTTACCGGTAAAAACGTTCAAACCATTTCAATTTACGATACCAAAGAACAAGCCTTAGATGCTTATGAAAAATTTGTTAAAACCGGCAATGTGGTCCTAAGTGGTCAGTTAGAAGCTGCGCAAAATGCAAAACGCGCTGCCGAGCTACAAAAGGAACGACAGCTTCAAGCTGCTGAAGACATCGCCAAAGAAAAAGAACGTGTTGCGATGCAGGAAGCAGAAAAGAAAAAACAAGAAGAGTTAAGACGCCAACAATCTTTATTAAATGAAAAAGAAAAACTTAAACGGCAACAACAAGCTAAGGGATTGGCCGAACAAGCAATGGCGCTTTACAATCAGCAGAAATATGCAGAAGCCGAAGCTAAATTCGTACAATCAACCGAATTAGACCCGAATAACAATTCATATAATTTTCAATACGGCGCTACTTTGTACCGAAATGAAAAGTACAATAAATCATTGGTGATGCTTGATTTAGCCAGTGGACCTGCCGTTAACAACAATGAAAAACTTTTCTTTAAAGGCTTGAACCACATTAAACTTCAAGAATTTACTGCCGCGAAAAAAGAATTCGGCGAAGTTAAAGACTCCAAAGATAAACAGTTATCAGGACCTGCCGCTTTTTACATTGGTGTCATTCAATTTCAAAAAGAGGAACTAGATGAAGCGAAAACAAACTTTGAATTTGTCTTGGACAATTCCACTGACCCGAAATTAGACCAACAGGCAGAAAGTTATATCGAGCAAATCGCAAATATCATGACCTTTAAGGAAAATGCCAAAAAGAAATTTATTTTGAGCGCTTCGATTGGGGCGTCTTACGACTCTAACATTCTGTCGACCCCTAATTCACAAATTGCGTCTGGAGATGCAACTGATCTTGCCGGATACCGAATGCCTTACTCTTTTGTATTTGAATATCGTCCAGTGTATACTGAAAATCACGAGTTCAGTTTGCAGATCAATTATTCGGATATGTATTCTTTAGATGATAAATTTAAGTCAAGTGCAACTTTCCAGTCGCAAGATCCTCTTTCGCTAAATTTTAAATTACCTTACAAATACAAAGGGATTGTTCTAGGAAAACCTACTCAGTTGGGCCTTAATGCCGGTTATGATACCCTAAAAATGAATGCCGATGGCGTCGGCCCCAGGGAATCTATTTCAAGTTCAACCTACGTTAGCACCGAAAACCTTTTCGTAATGGCTGACGATTACTTCGCATCCTACAATTTAGAACTTAGAAACGATAAAGCCTTAGTAGATGCTGCCACTGACGAAGATGATTCAAACGCAAGCCGTATATCATTTACGACTTCGCATACTCGATTCATCGATTCGAAAAAAACTAAAGCAAACATTTATGACTTTGGCTACAGTATGAATAATGCAAAAGGCGAAAATCAGAAGTATCAAAAAATAGATTTAGGTTACAGTTACATGAATCCAGTTTTAACCGACTCTACGTTAATTACTAAAATAGGATACTATTCACAAAACTATTCTGAACATTTGGTTGGCCGAAAAGATTCGAACGTGGGCCTTACAGTAACGTTGTCGAAACCGCTAAGCCCTGCGACTGGTTTAGCTGTGGTTGCCAATTACAATTCAAATAGTTCTTCTTTAGAAGCTTCCGCTTACAATAAATATTCGGTAATGGCTGTTGTGAATTGGACCGAAGGTTATGCCCTGGGTTCAGACACCAAAGCCGGCGAAAAAGAATAATCTTTTTGCCTCGCCGGACGATAAAAAACCCATTGGCCGTTGGAAAATAATTTTCGCAAAGGGGCGTTTTGCCTTGCCCCCTGTTCATTGGGCCGGCCGTGCGGCCCTTTTAGAATTCTGCGGCATTCTC
>JAYVAZ010000516.1:0-4541 GCA_043750675.1 Pseudobdellovibrionaceae bacterium
GTATCGTTAGCATCTAATTTTAAAAGTACATCTAATTCGAAGTCTTTGGCTTCAGTTGCGTTTACTGCAGAAATTAGGTCTTCAACATCTTGATTGATTTCCGTTAACGGCCCAAAGAAAGGGTTTCCAATACCATGGAATTTGACTTGCAAAATTTTCGCACCTTCGGCATTTGGTGCGTCACCAACGATAGTAAAAGTTCCGGTGTTAATAAAGTGGTGAGTCACCGCGTACAGGCAGTTGCCTGCCTCAGTTTCTTGCAGGCACTGAGGCAATGAGAGGGTCCAAGTTAACTGGTCACCTTGGATGGCAACTTTGGATTGGAAAGACTCAACGTCCCCAGCGATCCACATGCCTTGAAGTTTTTGAGCGGTATCTACGTCAGCATGAGCTGCGTTTACCGATAAGAGCATTAAAAGACCAAAAAATAAATTTTTCATTGAAGACTCCCTAGTTAATAAGCGAGCCTTTTGTATTAAAAACAGACTTTTTAGTCAATGCAATTGAGGATAAGGTGTAAACTCTACTCTTTAATTTCGGCTAGGGTTGAGTAGTTATCGTTCAACTTTTGGTTTCGATCCACTTCGCTTTTCCAGCGAGTGATTTCACCCTGGTAGCCCTTTTTCTTCCCTTTCCATTCATTATCCTGATTGGCAAGTGTACTGGCCTTGTTCTGCAAACTTTGTGAAGTTTGAGTTAATTTATCTGACCGAGATTTCCATTCGCCTTTTTCTTTAGCGGCTTGTTTAAGTTGTTCGTTATAGGCAGCCAGATTTTGGTTACGAACCGTTTGGTTTTGTTTCAGGGTGGCCAAAGTCTTTTCCAGCTCTTGGATTTTTTGTTGCTCTAATTGCAGCTGCTTTTGTTCGTCGGCTATCAGTTGATGAACTTCGCCTTCTTGCATTTCCGCTTTCTTTAAATTTTCGGAATTGTCAGTGATCGTTTGGTTCAGTTCTTTTTTCTGTCCATCGACTTGATCTTTGGCCTTGCCAATTTCGCCAATATTGCCATCAACAATTTCTAAGTTCTTTTGGTATTCAGTTAAATTGGTTTTTGAGTTGTTTAGATTCTGTTTAATTCGGCTCAAACCGTCTTGGGCGGTTGTTTGGGCAAAAACCACGGGTCCCGCTAAAACAACGGTTAGGCTGAGAATTATTTTTGTAGTTAAAGTTTTTTTCATGATTGCATCCATTCTATGGCAAACCAAAGTTTGCAAAATTAATTTATTTTATTTACCGACTTCAAATTGCGACACTTTGTCTTCGCGTGGGCACACATTTTTTAACGATGAACGGTAGTGGCCCAACTCATCTTCCCAAATTTCGCCTTTAAAGTTCCAATTCAATGCCTTATTATCTTCGACTTTTAACTGTTCACGTTCTTTGTCGGTGATTTCTCCGCCCGCCATTTGATAGCGAATGTGTTCACCAGCACCCGAAAAGATTTCGTAATTTAAAACTTCAGACTGATCCAAGGTGTTTTTTAAAGTAGTGTCCATTTCGGCAAAACGTTTTTGTAGGGCGATACCGGCACGATTTAAAAATTCGTTCTTTTCAGCCTCAAGACGAGCCAAACCATTTTTTCGAAGTTCTTTGATAGAGGTTCTCGCCTTCTTAGCAATAAATAATTTCAAACTTGCATTCATAAGACGTTTTTCTTCATAAACGATTTTATCGTTTTTACCGGTCTTCTTTTCTTCGGCTGTTAATTTCTTTTTAAGTTCAACAATCCGGGCCTTTATTTCGTTCTGTGATTTGAATAATTCCCGTTCTTGTTTTATCAAATCCAACGCAATTTTATTAAATCGTAAAACTTGATCTTCGGATTCGTTAATCAAGTTCTGCTCGTTTGTAAATGAAGGGTGCCGAGCCAATTCATAAACGAATATTCTAGGAAGTCCATTGAGCAGTTTCTGATCGGAATTTCTAAACAGACTTTTTACAGTGTCGTAGTAGTCAGAAGGTTTAGACATATTCGATTTAAATTCAGCCAATTGTTTTTGAACGGGACTGTATTTGCGTTTCATTTCTGCAATTACGCGGGCACCGTCACCATACTGACAAAGATTCAGATAACCGACAGTTCTTACAACGTAAGACTCAGGTGCAAAAGTATTTTTAAAGAAATCGGAGTGCAGTGAAAACATATTTCCCGCAGCGCCTTCGTAATCTTCTGCAAGAATTTGACTCCAGGCCTGTTCGATCATGGCCTGCATCCATTCTGGATGTTTCTTATCTATTTTTAAATAATTGGCAAAGGCCTCTTTGTATTGGGAAGACTGGAAATACATTCGCGCCAAATTTAAGGCGCTCATTGATCTTAATTCATTTTTTGGATCTTTATCTTCCAAGGTTTTTAACAAATAGGATTGTGTCGTGATTGCCTCTTGTAATTGGCCCGCACGATATAACGACACCGCTTTTAAGAATTGCGAATCATAATACTTGGAAGAATCTAAGGTGATTTCATCCAGGGCAGCTAACGTTTCGTTGAGTTTGCCTTTTTTCATATAGTATTTTGCACGATTGATATGAAACTGATCGGCTTTTGTGATTTCAATTTTAAATTGTTCCAGTTTTTCATCCAAAAAGGGAACGAACTCTTCGTCTCCGACCAGAGCGTTTTCGGCTAAAAATTGAGTAGCTAATTTTTGCCATTTTGGTTGGCTGACTTTTACCAGATCTAACATCTGTTTTTTATATTCGGAGTAAAGACCCAAATGGTAAGAAGTGATTGCCAACTGATAAGTGGCTTCTTCTTTGATTTGCCCTTCGTCTTGAAGTTCGGAAAATAAGGCTAACGCCATATTGTAGCTTTTTTTGATTTCCAAAAAGATCAAAGCTTGCAGCAATTTTAAATCGGTTGCGGACATGGAGTCCATTTTAGTCAGTTCAACTTTTGGTTCGGTCACGAAAGGTTTGTTAATTTCTGCAACCGTTGGCATCACCGGAGCACGAAACAACGGATCGATTTTAAAAATGGGTTTTGCTAATCCCGCGGCTAAATTTTCGGGGTCATTTTCAGGCGTTTGCCATTTTTTTATATCGACTTGTTCAGGGGTAGGGCGTTTCGTCACTTTCACTTCGATGAATTGTTTTGTTTCGGGAAGCTCTACTTTAAATTGAGAATTCGACTGGAACTTCGGTTCTTCACCGATTTCTAATTTAGGAATGTTTTTCACCCGATAAGTTTCGGTTTTAGAACCTTTTTTAACTTTTTGGTAAATTTCATAGCGCGGCACCGAAGAGGTCTTCATAACCAAGCCTTGCGATGGCTTTTTTCCTGCGCTAACGGTATTTAACTGCGCCCAAGAAGTCTGAAAGTAAAGCACGCTAAGTATGCCAACCACATAGAATATTTTCTTAATATTTCCGTATCCCATAACTCACCTTTTCCTTAGTGAAAGTAAGTCACACCAAATAAAATCGATGTGTCTTGCTGGCTAATTGTGTCGCGTTCACGTAATGCTTCGTTTCCGCCAGTTACGTGGTAACGAAATGTATTCTGGCGGGTCCATTTATTTTTGATATCTAACCGGAACGCAAAGTGTTCGTGAAAGAAAAGCTGCTGAGTAAAATCGATGTTGTAGCCGACGGCCTTTGCAATTTCATTTTCGCGTTGTAAAGGATCGGCTTGTTTTTCGTAAGACATTTGACCTAGACCCAAAGCAAACTGCATATCGAAATACATAATTTTCGTATCTAGGAAACTCATCTTAGCGTAGAACGGCACGAAGATCATATTTAACGAAGAGTAACTTTTAAATTTATTGTAGTCGGGGTAAACGCCATTGTTGTTAGACATCGCTACCACCGAGTCATTGTCTTTTAAACTGGCTTTTTCATAGGCTAATTCTAATCCCCAGCGTTCGCTGAAGTAATATCCCAATGCCGCATTGGTCATTCGACCATAAGAGTAGGGGTCGTTCATCAACGGACCGTAACTTAGGCTTAGGAACGCCCGACCTTCTTTAGTATAAGTACGATTTTGGACAACGCTAAAATCGGTGTCTTTAGCTGCCCAGTATTTATCTTCTAGTTTTTTTAAATCTAATTTATCGCTGCCTTTTTCCTGTGCTAAGGAAAAAGAGGTTATTGAGCTCATTAAAATGAGAATTGCCGCTGCTCGAACTTTCATATACTGCGCCTTTCAAACCAGCTAAGCCTTTTGTTAGCCAATCTTGGTTTGGTCGTTCCGATTCCAACGAATTTTTAGTTCGTCGATTTGTCAAACCGTAGGTTTGCCTACTAACAAACCCGAAGGTTTTTCTAGATAAAGCGACTTTTAAGAGTACAAATTATTTGTGCTCTTGTTGAACTTACTAGTTCGTCGATTTAAATAGGAACGGATAAGTCACTACGACTTTCGTTCCACCCTCCGGAGTCGGAAACTTCCATTTAGCAACTTTTTGCAGTATACATCCCTCGACAGTTGCGTTTTTTAACGTTGTTTCACCTATTTTTTGCATTTCGATTCCGCCAGTTCCATCAATTGTGAACTTCACAGAAACTTTTCCGTAAAGATCAGGGTTGGCAGACAAT
>JAYVAZ010000517.1:0-2925 GCA_043750675.1 Pseudobdellovibrionaceae bacterium
AAATTATACTCCAAGAAGGCCAATTCACTAAAATGAATTAGGCCGATTTAGACTAATATAGGTTGCTTAATAAGGCCTAAAAGCCGTTTGGCTGTAAAACTTATAGACGACCGTTACGCTGTTTTGGCTCGAAAAAAAACAGCTGAAGGAAAAAGATTATGAAGAACTCATTTAAGGTAATTACGATGTTAGCTTCTGTTGCCCTGCTTACAGTAGTGGCTTGTTCGGAAACTAAAAAGACCACAAAAAAGGGAACTTCTAGCCTACAAAAAGCCAGCAAATTTTATGATACTTATCGTATCACTGAAGCCCGCTGCGATACCGGCCGCAAAGAGTTCGGTTCAAACAAATCAGCAGATGAAGTTAAAAAGCAATTATGTGAAACTTTAAAAGACGCTAAGAAAAACAATAATTGTGCGGAAGCTTCTCGAAAAGACCTGTTTGCGAAAAAGTGTAGTACTTTTGCTTGGAATTCTTCAACTCCGGTTATTGCACCAGTGCCAACGGTCGGTACAATAGTTTCTACTAAACCAACCGTATCAACTACAGTATCTTCGATACCTTTAGTTCCACCAAAACCACCGGTCACAGATGTTAGTAAAATCAATGATTCTAATTGGACAGAATACAAACCTTTGTCGGACGCTATTAGCAATATGTTGGCTGAAAAATATGAAATTTCTAAGTCGATCAACGCCGAACAAGTGACCGTTGTTCAAAAGTATTTTGAAGACATCGCAAACTGCGGTTTCTCAAAAGTAGGCGCGCAATGTTTAGATTCAGAAGTAACCAGTTCTCAATTAACCGGTTCCTTTAACAAAGCCGAAAACTTGTCCTACATATATGTTGAATTAATGGTTAAAGAAACTCCACTGATCCACATTTTGCGTGTTGAACAAATTGAACCCCTAAAATTAGGACGTTTGGAAGTATTTCAAATGTTAAAAAAACGGGGCACTACCGATATTGCTACTTACCTAGCCGATTCAACAAATATTCAACTTTGGGGAACTGCGGTTATTTCTAATAGCACAAAAGAATTGGCGACAAAACGCCAAGGTGAAAGTAAAAATCTTCGTGAACTTTACCACACAACAAAACTATTGTTGACTGGCGGAAATGAGAAAGTATTAAAGGAAAATATCAACTTAAAGGTATCTTACTTTACTGACTCTGCAGATGAAAAATACTTAATGGAATTTTTGAACCTACTATCTACCTTTTCAGATTCACAAAAGTCTTTTATTGAAATCTATAAAGCATTGGGACATTCAAAAATAGAAGCGGTTCGAAACGCCGTAGTTAATATTTTGTTTGCGTTGGACCCTCTGGGTAACGCGGCTTTAAAGCCGCTGGTCATTTTGAATCTTACCAGCCCAAATTGGCAGGATCGCCAGACGGCAGTCAAGGCCTTGGCCGCAGCCTCTCCTACTCCCGAAGATGAAATCACTATCATTAAAATGCTGGCTGACAGCCAAAAAGAAGTTGCAGATTCCGCTGAAGGCGCTGTTCGCAAAATGAATCTTACAACTAAACATCAACCCGCCATTATGGAATTAGCAAAAAATAAAAATGCAACGGTAAGAGTTCGTTCTATCGTGTTTTTGATTAAACTGTCGGATCGGGCCGTAATAGAAATGTTAACTGACGCTAATGTTCAAGTCGTACAAACCGCTTCCAATGCTTTGATGAATACAAAATTAGATACTAGTTACCTGTTGGACTTAGCCGCAAAAATGACCCTGAAAGATTGGACTACACGCCTGGCTACTGCGGAAGTTATCAACACGATGGATTCAGACAATGCAACGACGGTCTTAATCAAATTCGTAAACGACGATCAGTACGAAGTTTTCTCGAAAATCAATAGCATGCTGCAAAAAAGATCAATCAAAGACCTTCATTTGTCATTAATCCAAGAAAAATTGAAGAGTCAAAACTGGGTGATCCGCGACTATATGGTCGCCTTGTTGGCGAAAAATAACTCAGCCGGCGCAAAGAAAATCTTAAAAGATCAGTACGCAAAAGAAACCAATGCCGAAGTTAAAGCCGACATCAAAAAAGTACTCGGTTTATAGAATTATTTTTATTTTTTTAAGTTAGCTTTTGAAAAAGCCGCTGCAAAAGCACCTAACCCCTGAGTGGTTTGGTGCTCTTTCCAGGTGTCGTCTTCGGCTTCGGTCGGCAAACCCAAAGAGATCTTACGTTCTTCGAATTTAAGCTCATCGATACGAACTTTGATGGCTTCACCTTTTTTAGCATTTTCATAAACTTTAATATCTACGGAATCACGCCATTTCGACTTAGGCAGCAATCCGTTGATACCGGGCTCTAATACTACAAAGATTCCAAATAATTCTTTTTTATCGACAGTGCCGTTTATAATGCTACCTACCGGGTATTTAATCGGAACCTGCATCCAAGGATCACCAACGCCGCCGGCTTGTTTGATAGATAATGAAATCTTTAAACGAGCGTCCTCTTCATCAATTTTTAAAATCTTCACCTGTACGGGGTCGCCCACTCGGACGCCTTCTGAAGCATGTTTAAGGCGAATGTAACCAATTTCAGAAACATGCACTAACCCTTCAACACCTTCACTGACCTCAACAAAGGCTCCATATTGTTCGGTGCGGGTCACCGTTCCCTGCAAAAGGTCACCGACCTTATGAGTCTGTAACCAAGCGCCTTCGTTTTCTGCCTTAGCTAGATCCATTAACTTACGTCTGGATACCACAACATTTTTTTTACGCGAATCAAACTGCGTAATTAGGAATTCAAACTTTTTTCCAATCATACTTGCCGGATCTTGGATTGGTTTAGAATCCAACTGACTGATCGGGCAAAACGCCGATTGCCCCTGCACACTGACTCTGTACCCGCCATTGACTACTTCAGTAACTTTACCCTCAACTGGTAATTCCA
>JAYVAZ010000518.1:0-3521 GCA_043750675.1 Pseudobdellovibrionaceae bacterium
ATATTCCGGGTTTACAACGAACTCATAGTTTGGAAAAAGACAAATGCTGATGGCCGTATATATTACTATTATGGCGAAATGACACCTTAGTGCAAATAGGAAACCTAATTCAAACAAACAAATCAGAATTTGATCAGAAATTAATATTTTAAAATTGACTGACGAAGATTATTGGCTGCATCAAAATAGAGACCGGTGAATGGTCGTCTCTACTGGACTCGAACCAGTGACCTCTTCCATGTCAAGGAAGCGCGCTACCAACTACGCTAAGAGACGATGCTGTGACGATTTGACCGGATTTATTCATATCAAGGCCAGCCGCGCTTTTCAATAAGTTTTTAGGAATAGAGTTTGTGGTATCTACACAACGTTCAAACTCTTCAAACCAAGTTTTAAAAACCATTTCCAAACTTAAACTACGACCGTCTGCTGACATCCGATCGATGCGAGCATCAGCAACACCACAAGACCGAATTTTTCCAAAAAGTTCGATATCGTTATAAACATTTATCGAAATTCCATGTTTAGAAATGCCATTAACGATTCGCAATCCGACAAAAGCAATTTTTCCATTTTCGGTATACAAACCACTTCCACTTTTCTGTGCCTTTACCTGATACTTCAACAACATAAGACGAGTAGCCTCAAGTAATGAATCAATAAACTGACTTACGCCTAACTTCATCACCCTTAAAGGAACTATGGGATAAATAACTAGCTGCCCGGGAGAATGCAAAGTCGCCTGCCCTCCGCGATCGATTTTGAAAACTTCAGGCGAAGACGACTGCAGCTCATAGATCAAATCACGCTTAGCATCGCCGCGAATACCTAATGTAATCACTTCGGGATGCTCTAGACCCAGTATGTAAATATCCTGATTTTTTTTACTACGGGCAGAGTAATGCTCTTGCAGCAATAGGCCTGCTTCAAATTCTGTACGATCTAACCAAATACCATGGATCATTTAATATAACTCGACTCTGTCATTCTCTTTGAATCCTGCGCCGGAATGTATAACCGCGATGGATCCGTCTTGACCAAAATATTCAACCACTTCCAAAGTCCCTTTTAGACGACCAGGCACTTTTCCAATGTAGTTTCCGGTTTGTGGGTCGTAAACCTCATCACCTTCATCACTGACCTTTAAGATGTCTCCACGCTGAAGTCCAGAAACTCGACCAACGTTTAAAAAAATACGATCGCCATTTACTAAAGCAATGCGACCTTCCCATGAAAGACGTTCTAATGTTGATAATATTTGTGGCGTAAACTCTAAGAATGATTCTTTAACTAGATTTTGTAAAATCTCCGGATTAGTTTTTAATAATCTATCCGTTGATAAGTTTTCCGCAACGCGCATGCCTTCTTCAGTTAATGTAACCGTTTTAGTATTATTCAATAGCTCCTTCGACGAACGCGAAGAAAACACCCGCATTCGGACCACACACTCGAACTGTGTTTTCATTTGACGAAAAATTCCCACAGGATCAGAGCTGCGTTTTACTTTAATGTCTAAGATTTTACCTTCAAGAACTGCTGAAATTCCCAGCTCCTGTGAGGCTTTTGCGATCTGATCCATTTTGTATTCAGAGTTTGAAATTTGTTTGCTGAAATCTAGATTTAAGTCCTTAGAATCAACAACTATTATGTCACCGATGCGATTGAGTTCTTTGATAACTTCATCTCTGGCATCATCACGAATTGATTGCGGACGATCTACAGCCTCATCCAAGAAAGGAAGAATCATCAGTCGTTTTCGCGGTGAAGACTCATCTTTTAATCCTTTTGCGAATGGCGCTTCATCTTTAATTCCTTTATGCGAAGCCGGTGTTTCTGGCGTAGATGAACATGCGGCCAAAAGTACAAGCATCGCCGCCAGAAAATAATTTCGATACTGATTTAATAAAATCATTCTTTGTCCCTTACTTTGAAATTTTATAGACTAGCTTTGCATCATCCACTTCGTCTAAAACAACTTTTACCCCGCCAAACTCGATCTCTTTTAATTTAGCTGCTATTTCTTTCGTCGAAATCGTACTGTCGATTTCAAACACAATCTGATCACTAGAGATCATACGTTCCCGAATATTTTTAATCTCACGGGCTTTGGACTGTATAACTTCTTTTAGACCTTCTTGTTGTGGTATGGGAATTCGACCCTCGATAACCAATTTGTACAGGGAAGCCCCAATAGAACCCTTTTGCCAGGCTTCCAATATCTGATTGCTTAACTCATTTAAAATAGAATCCGAAACTTCTTTCCATTTTTTCTCGACCACAGGCTCGAATGCACCCGCGTCAGTGACAAACTGTCTACTTAACTGGGCAATGATGCGGTTGTTCGATGCCTGCATTGCAGTTAAAGAAATATCTATCTTATAGGAGTCCATCCGTTCAGCACTTTTGAAGAATTGAATTTCTCCAAATAAAACTATTTCAGCACTGAAAGTATTGGCTAAGGTCTGTAACTCGACGGCGCTAAGTTGCGGATTCAAATTATTCAGGATTGTTTTTTCATTCTGATATCTTAAGGTCAAAGGTCTAATTGAATAAAAACTCACCCGACCCAAGGCCGTCTTTAACTGCTTTTCAAAAAGGATATTTAACTTCTTTAAGAACACGTTTGTTGCAATATTTTCTTTTTCGAACCACCAGCTAAATTCTCTTAAATTCACGCGGTCCGTGTATTTTACAAAAGGAATCAAAACGGGAGTCCCATCAGTTTCGTAAAACAGACCTTGATCCAACAACATTTTTTGTAATGCATCTACTGATATTTTCAAGGTCAATGCCATTTTGTAGCCGTCTTCGGTTTGTTTCAATTCACCCATTTTACTGAATGGTATAAACCGCGATGAGTTCTTAATAATTTTGGTCGCAATCGCCGATCGGTTTCTATTAAATTTGTTTTCACCGATGATTTCTTTAATTAAGTCTTCCGAAACCTTTTCGGTCATTTGTTCCTGGAGATTCCTTTTTGCTATTACCGCATTCTTTTCTTTGATTTCTGATTCGGTAGTTCGCTCAATCATCTGATTCTGCTGCGCTTTCGAAGTCAAAGACAACGCCACACCAACGCAGATAATCGCAACTAACAAAAGCGCCTTTTTTACTAATTTATTTTTATTCATGAGTTAACCTCTAAAAAATCGGTACGACCAAAGTTCTGGTGAATCATTTCCAACAATTCCTGACTAACATTAATTTTTTTAATAGTATCTGACTCTACGGACACATTCTTTTTAAAATCTTCAATAAAAATTTCCATCTTTATCGGAGTATTTCCGGGAAATTCTGTCAAAATCGAATGTATCTTTTCGTAGTCGGCTTCGTCGATTTTATGTAACATCAACGTAACTTCGCGAGTGGTTTTAATAACATCTTCAAACAACTGAATGCTTTCTACGATGATTTTTGAATTGCCGTCTTCGACTTCTAGAAAACCAGTGATAAATAAAGCGCGGTCGTCTTTTAATACAGTTTCGTTTTCAGCGAAAGAATCTGGAAATACAATCAGTTCG
>JAYVAZ010000519.1:0-1526 GCA_043750675.1 Pseudobdellovibrionaceae bacterium
GGAAACAATAAAAAAAACGCCGCCGCAATGGGAAAACTGCGAGCAAAAAGACGAATCATAAATTTGTACTTAAAATTAATTTGCACATCCGTTAACGCAACCCAAACCATAAAAAAACTAATAAAAGTAGGCAGCAGCCAATAAATTTCATAGGAGAATAAGGATTTTAAAATCAGAAGAATAAAGGCCAACAAGCAGACAAATTTGTGATCCCGATCTTCTTCATAGTCCATAATTTTCAAAGACGTTAAAACAATTAGCAGCGATAGCGCCGCTTCCTGCGAAAACAAGGTCCGATATTTGACGACGGTTAAAACAAAGGCTAACGCCGATAAAGTCGCAGTTGCATAGCGGGGGAACTTAGGAAGACGATTTTTTTCGCTCATGAATTTCCATAAAATCAAACTAAAGCAAAAAATACTATCGATATAAGGAACTTCATTAAACACCATTAAAATCGAAACTAAGATCGAAATAAACAGCGTTGGCTGTGAAAAAAACTGTTTTTTCATCGCGCCTCTACTGTCGCCAAATAAGCCATAATTTTATGGTAATGACCAGGTCCCGAATCCGCAGCCAAATTAAAATCGTTAAAAGTAAAACTGTAGTTCATTTTGTTTTTTTCGGCCAGGTCAGTCCATAACGCTAGTTGGGACACTCTTTTTTCGAAGTCGGCCAATGGTAGTGTAAATTTATAGTCCAGATGAATACTTTGATTGCTTTGGGATTCAAATGTTTTCACCATTAGTAGGTCAAATTTTTGCGATACCCGCCAATCGATCCTTTTCGTTGAATCCGAACTTTGAAAAATGCGATGTTCTTTAAACAATCCCGCAGTACTCTGGAAATCAGCACCACCCTGATCTTTGGGAAGGATTTCAAATCCTTCTTTGGCCGGATAAATTAAAATTTCTTTGTCTTTTTTATATAAACACCAAGAGTGCAGCATTCCAAACGGAAATCGAGTTTGAATTTGCAGACGCGGAAGGGAATGTAAACCACGTTTGGGTGGTTTCCAGAAACAAATCGCTGTTGCTGTTTCCATTCCGTTTAGTACCGGTACTTCCGCAATATGATTTTTTTTATCTAAGTACAGTTGCAAAGAATAAGATGCTGGTAATTTAGTATTTTTTAAATGAATAAATATCTTATTATTTTCACCAGCAAACACATTCTCTGGCTGGATACTTAAAATTTGAACACGGTCGACATTTCCGTTTGTCATCAGCATCGCCACCAAGGCGATCGAAATCAGATAAAAAACGAAAAAATAAATTATATTATTGGAAAACCCTACCGCCATCAGCAGCAGCAAAAAACAAACAGCTGCAAAGGCAAAACCGAATGCGGTCGGAATAATATAGGTTCTAGATTGATCGATTTTACGCGGGCGCTGAAATTTTTTAAATAGGGACTTCAGTTTGTGACTTGATTGCATTGGCTAGCTCTTTACCTTTGCGAATTCCATCAAAGCCTCCCAGTCGGTGCGCGAGAACGGGAATCAGAACTGATTGAATATCTTCGGG
>JAYVAZ010000520.1:0-2463 GCA_043750675.1 Pseudobdellovibrionaceae bacterium
TTCGGTGCCAATTCAGAATATTTTCCAGCAGTACACGCAGTTATTCGAAGAAAGTTTTTCGATTAATGGTTTTTCTTTAGTTCACGAAAATATCCAACCCAGAATTCGCGCCAATTTATTAATGGCGTTTTCAAATCACACCGGCTCGCTTTTGCTGAATACCAGTAACAAAAGTGAATTAGCCTGTGGCTTTTCAACTTTGTATGGGGATTCTTGCGGTGGTCTGTCGCCGATAGGGGATTTGATTAAGACAGACGTCTATGCCTTATCTAAGCACTACAATGCCGAGTATGAAGTGATTCCGGATAAAATTATTAGTCGACCGGCCAGTGCAGAATTAAAAGATAATCAAAAGGATCAGGATTCTTTACCGGAATATGATGTTTTGGATGCGGCTGTAGTTAAAATTGTTGAAAACGGCGGAGTCGCTAAAACAAAGACCGATCATTGGCTATTTGGTATGCTTTTAAAAACCGAATTTAAAAGGTGGCAGGCTCCACCTATTTTGAAAGTAACTAAACATTCTTTTGGACGTGGTCGCAGATGGCCAATTGCCGTTAAAATAGACTAAGCAGATCTAGTTGTTTTGGTTTTCGTTCAACTAGGGGAAATTTATAATGAGGTTTCCCAGTCAGAGCCACTAGATTATCAACCGCAGGTGGTTGCCCGTTGATAGAAATTCTTTTTATCATTTCAATAAATACTTTTCCGCAATAAGTAGCATCTTCCTCTGCCCTATGAAAGTCAGTAGTAGGAATTTTTAAATGGCTAACAATGGTACCTAATTTGTGATTTGCCAAACCTCGAAAAACTTTTTTTGAAATAGGTAAGGTATCAAGAACCAGACCTGAAGGAGTGGCGAATTCATGCTTTATAAAATCAGCGATTAAAAACTGCGTATCGAAAGGAGCATTGTGCGCTACCAATATGTCATCACCACAAAACTCTGAAAACGAGGTTAGCAATGTTTCAATCCTGGGCTGGCCTTTAACCATGTCATCTGTAATTCCATTCACTTTGGACGCAGCCAAAGGAATAGGTCTTAAAGGGTCAACTAGCGTAGAAAAGATGGCATCAATCTGCCCGTCAATAAATCTAACGGCCCCGACCTCAATAATTTGGTCTACACCGCTAACAAATCCTGTTGTTTCTAAATCGAAGGCTATAAATCTCATATAGAATTGATACAAAATTGATTCTGAGTATTCAATGAAATAAGCTTAAATAATGCATAAAAAGATTACTTTTTTTTTCTCTGACGAAAAACAACCTGTCTTAGCGAGTCAAGAACAGACAATTCTGGAATCATTGATCGAGAATAATATTGATATTTCTCATAGTTGTGGCGGGTTTGCGACCTGTGGAACCTGTGTAATTGAAGTTGTACAAGGTCTTGAAAGTTTTGAACCAATGAATGAGTTGGAAGCTGAAATGTGCGAAAGCAGAAAATGGGGACCTAATAAAAGGTTATGTTGTCAAAATAGGGCTAAAGAAGAAATCTTAGTCCGTCTACCGGTTAACAAAAAAGGGATTTGAATAGATCCATGATATCCACTTTCTGCCATCGGGTAAGGGAAGGTAAGTAGCGATACGGACTTGGACACGATAGACACCCGGTTCCGTAATGTCATACTCCACTTCATGATCATTAAAACTGGTCAGACGTTGACCATCTTTAATGACAATGATTTCAAAAAATTCATGCGGGCGATTGGGTAAACCGATTTTTAATTTTAAGTTTTTCTGCAAATTCAATTTAGAGCCCATCAAATAATTTTTATCTTTGGTTTCCATAATGGCGTAAAAGCCTTTGGGGTTGCCTAAAAGATCAATGGACGTATAAAAGTTTCCCTTTTTTAGCGCCGATAAAATCTTCATTTTATCTTTTGAAAAATTAGAAACCAATTCTGATGTTAACAAAACGTGATTTGTTGTAATTTCAAAAAGAGATTTGTAACTTGGAAACTTAATTAGCCAATTTGAAAAGGGAATGGCCTTGGCAGAAGCATCGGCACCCGCGTAACCCCAGGACATACTTTTTTCGTTTAACATATCCCACAAAGAAAGTTCTTCCCGCGGTTCACTGAATAAACGCAAAAAAGAATATTCCGGATTAAAGAAATAGACCATCAAACTCCACATGACATTTAGTTTAGATCGTTGCCAGGCCTTGCCCGAGATCGCTCTAGGATTCAGAATTTCAATTCCGTCTAAACCTTCGGGATAAGAACCCGTCCAAGTAGGATTTCCATTTACATAAGGTTGGGCCAGATAAAGTATTCGTTCTTGAGCAGCTTTGTTTTTATCCGAAAGAAAATTTGTTAAAAAAATAGAGGAGTCGGCCGAATTCGAGGGCTTATTTTTGCTATCTGGGTCGATGTAAATAATACGGGAATCTAGAAAACTGTATTCCGACTGATTTAAATAAAGAACTCCATCATGATAGCCTGAAAAAATATCCTC
>JAYVAZ010000521.1:0-2565 GCA_043750675.1 Pseudobdellovibrionaceae bacterium
AATGAATTCGTTCGATCATCAGGGATAACCATAAAGTAAGCAGATCCGGTTCCTCCTGTGGTGGTGGTTCTGGATCCATAACGTGGAACTCCCGAGGAGAAAGTACCTGCACCACCCGGACGGGTGGTGTTTTTGTCGCCTTTATTGATAATTTTGTCGATCAAATCGGCAATTTCTTTGGCTTTAGCGAATCGAATGGGAATCACTTCTAATTGATCTTCAAATCCCGGAACGTCTAATTGATTAATGATCTTCATAATGCGTTCGATATTTGCACCGTAATCAGAAATGATCAGCGAGTTCGTCGGTGAATAGATCGACATCTCACCGTCTTTTGAAGTCAAAATTCTTAGGTCACGATTTACGGCTTCGGCACTAATGTGTTTTAAATGGATAATTCGCGTGATCATAGCATCTGAATTGGGAAAGTAATTGCCCGAAAAAGTATCGATATTATCACGTTGAGCATTTCTAGCTGAACGGATTTTAATAAAACCGCCACTAGGAACCAATGCATAACCATTAATTGCCAGGGCCGATAAAAAGGCCTTGTAAGCTTCGGCAACTGTAATTTTGGTTGGCGCGATGATAGTAATTTTACCACGAACGCCTTGGTCCACGATAAAGTTTTTGCCGGTCAATTCGCTGATGGCTTTTACGATGTCGTTAATATCTGCATTGGGAAAATCAAAAGATTCAATTGTCTCGGGGAAATTTTCATTCGTGATGTCTTCAATAGGGGCTTTAGAAAATTTTGATTTTTGGGTAGTGGAAAGGACTCCGGTCCCACCGCTTGAGCGGCCCGATCCTGAACCTGATGAATCGGAATTTCCAGAACCACCACCGGCGGATTCAACGGCAGAAGGCGGCGGTGCAAATAAATCACCGTCATCCTGGGCCATCAACCGCGTGGGCCACGCCATTTGAAAAGACAAGGTCGCTGCCAGAAGTAGTAAAAATCCGTTTTTCATAGTACATCCTTTAACGTCACGAAATTTAGCGGATATTATATTCCATATCCTGGTCTTTTCCGTCTCGTTCTACTTTTAAATTAATTTGTGAAGAGCTTTTTAAAGCATTGTATAGTTCCATCGCTTTAGCTGGATTATCGATGCTTTCACCGTTAACTGATTTAATGCAGTCACCATTTTGGAAACTTAATTTTGTATAAATACTGTCGGGTTGTATCGCCAAGAATTTAAAGCAGTCAATTTCGCCGTTAGCCTTCTTACGCGGAGCCATTGCGGCCTGTTGAAGCACGTTCGCCATATCGGAAGTGTATTTGATAACATCACTTCTTTTAATTTCGTATTTGTTCGCACCAGTTATTTTAATTTCGGTCGGAACTACTGCATCAGCCTTGGCGCCAGCGAAATTAATTTTAGTTAAATTTTTCATTTCGATGAATTCAAGACGGCCGTTGTTAGTGTTACGGATGATAGCCCTATAACGTTCCACTTTTACTAACGTTGCCATATTTTCGATTTCTCGTTTAGGGCTGAATGCCAATACCTGATTTTTACTTTTGATTTCAATGTTAGCGATGGATTTTTCCGGGTTGGAATGAACAATGGTACCAACCAAATTAAGAGGCAGTTGCGAAGCAACAGGAGCTTCTTCTTTTTGTTCGCTTTTATTCTCTTGTCCTTTGGCAACTAAGGCGTCAGGAATAATGCCGTCACTATTGAAAATGTTTCGGCTGGTAATCGGTGTATAAAATCCACGACCATTTGTTTGCGGCAAATTCGTTCGCTTTGGTCTAGACGGTGGAGCTTCCTTGGGAAGCATTAGATCACGGTAATTTAATATCACTAGATCGGCTAAAAAATAACCGATAAGAATAAATAGGGCATAGGGCAAAATTTTTTTAAACTTATTTAAATTCACTAGTCTTCGTCCTTGAATCCTTAGATCAAAGTTTAGCAAATCAGTTCTTCTATGGGTACGAAAATCGGGAACTAGTCTTAAGACGTAAGTCTAGCCAATTAAATGATATAAGGATCGATTTCAGGATTCAAAACTACACTGGGGTGTAAAAATTCTGGCATTGCAATTTTAGGATGTAGAACCGAGTAAAGTGCATGTTTGTGGGTCGAAGAAATCCAATCTTTCGGTGGTGAAATTTTAAAATCTTTATCGATCTGTGCATACATTAAAAACTGATCTTTACCGCTACGATGGAAAGCTTCCCAAAGCAAAGAAGAAAAAATATCTTCGTTGTCGGCGTGCAGATTCGAAAGATACCGAAAATTTAACGGAGACTCATCGCCAGTAGAACGTTTGGGTTTGGTCAGTCGCCGAGTCATCCCGAACAACCAGAAAAACTTCAAAAACTGGCGGAAGTTATGTGCGGGTAAAGAATAACTGAGTGGAAGATAATCCATTAATCCTTGACTGTTCCACATCGACAAACAACCCACGACTTGTTCATTGGAGTCGAACGCTACTAAGAAATCAGAAAGTTTAAATCCTTGCAATCGGGACATCTTGTCTTCGAAACTTTGTTTGTCCCAAATGCTGGATAATAATCTGTAAGGGCTGCGTTTAATTAGGTAGGCAAGAAGA
>JAYVAZ010000522.1:0-8750 GCA_043750675.1 Pseudobdellovibrionaceae bacterium
CTATAAGGCTCAAGCTAAATTGGATGTCATCGATAAGTCTTACTTCAACGGTGAATGGTATTACGCAGAAACGATCATTGCGACTCGCCCTACGGCCACCGAAGGCATTGGCGAAAATATCAATTACGACCAAGATTTAAATCCGGCCAACAAAATCAAATTTGCTTTCACTGAAAACGAACTGCGTGGTTACAACACCAATGTGGACGACCGCCTCGATTTGAAAAAGGAAGTAAATCAAAATACTGTAATTAACATTCCTGTAGAATGGAAAGATTACCGCGCCACTCCTAAGGGCGCCAACAAAGATTTCGAAATGTCAGAAGAAGAAAATGAAAATATCGAATGGCAGAAACGCAGTTACGCAAAATTGAAATTCGATAAAACCGCTACTACGTTTATGCGTAGTAACACCCTACGTTTGGTTGATTTTGAAATCGACTCAAACTATTTCAGTTACACGGTTCATGAGGACAGCACGGGTACTCGAATTAAATATTCGTTCCTAAATACTTCTGGTCGCAAACCTTATGTAAAAAAGCTTCACCTAAAAGATGATTTTGAAAAATTTGGATTTTTCACTACTAAAAAAGTTGAATTTAATAACTTCGAAAAATACAAAAAATCTGATTTCGAAAGAAATACTTTCATTAATCGCTTTAACATCGCTAACGGCGAAATTAAATTTTACTTTACGGAAGAATCTGATGACAGTTTAGTTCCGACGGCAGCTGCTGTTGTTGAAGAGTGGGACAAGGCCTTCGCCAAGGCTGGAGTTCCCTTAAAAATTACCGTTGATACTAAAAAACGCGTGGCACTTGGTGACTTACGTTACAACGCGATTAATCTGATTAAATCTGTAAATGGTTCAAACCTATTTGGTTTCGGTCCTTCGATAACTGACCCTAATACCGGCGAAATCATTTCAGCCACCACAAATATGCACTTAACTTCTATTCAAGGTGCTTTAGCTGATCATATTCGAAACTACTTATTGTATAAATCTGGCCGTGCTAAAAACGCGACTATTTACATCGACCCACCGGAATTGAAACAATCCGTTCAGTTGGTTAATAACACTGCGGTTGTCGGCGATCAGGCACAATCACGTTACTATATTCCTAAGTTACCGGTAAATGTAGGAGGAAAAGTTCAATTAATCGACATCAAATTTTCCAATAAATCCGAAGGCAAACAGGCCTTACGCAAAAGCCTAAACTGGGGCCGCGAATTTGACATCGGCGTAACTGGAAAAAATTTAAATATTGAAATCGAAAAGCAATGTCCCGAAATTGCAAGTTTAGTTGAGGCCTTAAAACAAAACCCAGAAAATCCTGCCGAAAACAAATTCGTTATCGACTGCTCTAATAAATTAGTTGCGATTAAAATGACCGGAACATTATTACATGAAATGGGTCACAACTTCGGTTTACGACATAATTTTTATGCTTCAACGGACGCGAAAAATTTTTTAAGCAAAACCGAAACCGGAACCGATGAAGTAGTTAAATCTTCTTCAGTTATGGAATACCCAAGCTTTGGTGAAGACCGACTGACAAAAGTTGGGAAATACGATGTGGCTGCCATTCGCTACGGATATGCAGACTCTATTGAAATTGAAGACGCTGCGACCGCGGAAAACACTGCAATCGACAAAGAACCAAAAGTTGAAAAATTAGCAGACGTTAATAAATCTATTGCCGACAATGTTAAAATTCTAGCGGCAAAATTGAATCAAAAAGATTTATCTGACAAAGGTTACAAGTTTTGTACTGATGAAGACGTAGAATTAAATGATGACCCAATGTGTGCCCGCCATGACTCGGGAACAACTCCGAAGGAAATCGTTCACAATATCATTATGGAATACAATGCTTCCATCGCGACTTACAATTATCGATTTGATCGCGCTTGGGGAATTGATCCTATGCGATTAACGTATTATCGCTTGTTTAGATATTGGGTTGGACTGAAACGATTCTATGACGAATGGAGATTCCGTTTGTCCGATAACTTAGGCATAGGCAATGGTTACTTAGAAAACATGACCACAGCCAACTATGACATCAAATTAAAGGCCTTGGCTGAAAAGAATCCACAGTTTGCAGAAGATTTAAAATTATGGAGACCAGTTGCGCGCGAAATTTTTGATTTTGCGAAACAGATGGCCATCCTACCACCACGCTATTGTATTGGTCAGCGTAATGGAAACTTGGCTGCAGTTGAATTTTCAGATGTTAGAAAATCTATTTACTTTTCAAAAAAGAAGGTCGCTGTGACCTGCTTAGATGCCGATGTTGTTGCTTTTGTTAAAGACCGTGATGGTTTTGAACCAACAAACGAGTCTGGCTGGGAATTAGATGACGTTCGCTACAACATGGATCCTAAGGCTTCCAAAGATCCGTTAGATGTCATTGGATTGATGCCGGAAAAAATGAATGCGGTGATGATCTTAACTGGTCGATACCCACTTTCGCCGAAGTATGAAGAAAAACAATTGGTACCTAACTTTTTGGACGAACCAGAATTCCGTGACGAAATGTTAAAATATGTCGCCGATCGATTAACCACAGGTTTAGAGACGAAAACTTTAATCAAAGGCAGCACTACTCCAAACTTAGAAAAATTCAAAAGTGAAAAGCGCTCTATTGAAAACTTAGTGACTTCGATTTTCTACGACGGTTTACCAGTGCCGGAAAAAGACGAAGCTTCTAGACGGCGTAAAGCGGCGTTCTCGTTTAAGTATACCGATAAAAAGGAAACGCTGGAAAAGGCCGTTAAAAAAGTCCTTAGCCCCGATGGCACAAACAGTTACGTGGTTATCGACAGCGATGCGACCGAAGCCATCAAGTTACTAAACAAAATCGAAATGTTACCAAAACGGATCGAAGCGGCCGTACCGGTAACGGAAGAAACTTTCGTAGGATTAACTGATTTAGGAAAAGGATTAGATGCCGATGGTCAGGCGGATGCAGGCAAAATTGGTTCGTTTCTAAAAAACATTCTTGAGGATGAATTCAATGACAAAGTGGGTTCTAAAAACTACGTTCGCAGTAAAGAACAAAAGGAAATGGACAAGCACCGCGTTCATTGGAAGAAATTGTTATCTGTTGAGGTAGCCCTAATGCGCACCGAACTACAGACGGCTACAGAGGCTGGTAGCGATGGCATTTCGGACTGGGGCATCTTTAACAGTGTATATGGGAAAAAAATCTTTGACCTTATGAAAGCCAAAGACCCAACTTACAACTTAAACCGTAAGATCCTGCAAAGCAAAATCGACGCTTATGTTTTAGAAAATAAACCTCAAGCCGGAGTTGCGATTAACAATGATATCTATGAATTTGATGAATTACAGACTCAGTACGAATTGATTTTAAACTTATTAAGAAGAATTGCGGATTATCAGTAATGACACGGTTTAACATAGTCTCTTTAGGATTAATTGCGATCGCACTGATAAGTGCGGTCCACGCGCAAGCTTCAGGCTATGGCGTGCGGTCTCCTGCGGCTGATCGTAAGGAATGGTCAGGCGCCTTGTCTGCTTCGGGATCAAGAAACCTGGTAGACTTGGGCGATGGCAGCCGCACCGACGCGGCCTCTTCAGATCTTAGTTTAAGGTATCTTTCACCGGTTGGAAGCTTTTCAGCTGCCCTAGGCTATAGTTATGGACTAAACAGAACCGCGGTTGAAGGCAACGTAACCGACTGGAGTGATTCTTTCCTTTCTTATTCTAACTTTTCGCAGAAATGGCGTTTCTTAAATGATTTTGATTTAACACTGACGCCTACTGCAAAAATAATTCTGCCTTTGTCGCACGAATCAAAAGACATCGACCGATTGCAAACGGCAACGATCCTTAGCGTAATCTACGGCCTCACTCCAAATAAAAAAGTGACGTCACGTTCAGTCAATCAAGTCAATCAAACGCAAAGTATCGCGAATCGATTTACCTATACTTTTGGATTCAGCATCGGAAGAAATTTTCATCAATTTGAAGAAACTTTAGATGGCGAGGTTTTGAATAAATATTCTTCAAACCAATCTTTAGGAATTAATTACAGTTTTAATTCTTTAGATATCAGTATCGACTATTCTCATAAATCGCGTTGGTCTTATCAAAATCAGACCCGGGAAAGTTACGGAGTCTCCGAGGAGATTAGTTATACGTTTTTAAAGTCCTGGAATGTAATTGCCGGCCATACTAATTCCGGGGCGGCTCTCAAACCTAATGGGCAAGACTCTAATTTTAGCGTTTATGATGAAAAACAATCGATCGTGTACTTCACCGCAGCCTATCTGCTGTAGCTTACAGTCGCTTCAGTAGGGCAAGTATGCCTTACCGTAGCGCAGGCCTGCGCTACAAACGCTTACAGTCGTTTTAGCCTGGCGATTTCAACCTTCGTCTCCTGCAACGTCGCCTGCATCTGAATCAACTGCGCATCTTTATCAGATAAAATTTTCTGCATCTGATTCATTCTGGCTTCATAGGAACGTAAAATAGTATTTTGGCGATCCACCATCTCTTGAATTTTTACATCCAAAGATTTTCTTTCTGCCAATCGACTGTGCATTTGTAAAATCTTTTGCGAAGCTTCTTGAACGATCATTTGATCTTGCTGTTCTAATTTCGAAACGTTTTTATTTAATAGGTCAGATTTGGTATTTAAAGTTTTCAAATTTTCGTTCATATACTGAACCATTTTGTTCATATTTTCTTGCATCGCACGCATTTGATTTTTCATCTCGGCAATTTGATGCTCGATTTGAATTAACGATCCTAAATGTTGTGCGCGTGAAGGCTCTAAAACACGATTTTTCATTTGTGTGTGCGCAGACAAATCAGTTCCTGCATCGTTTTGCATCTGTCCGAACAAAGCAGGGTTTAATTCTCGTTGCATGTGGCCTCCAGCGTTAATCCGATCTTGACTTTACTCATGATCTTTCTCTATCGTTAAATTATGATTCATTGTGGTCAACTAATTAAATACATCTCAGACTATAACGTTTCGCAAAATCAGTCGTTAACGGCATTTTCAAATTATCTGACTTATCTTTGCGAGGAAACCCAGCCTTTTAGTGGGAAAGTTTTTAAAAACTTTGTTTTTGAAGCTTTAAGTTATGTTCATTGGCAACAAAACAAAAATCAGTTTACTCAAGACCTCAAAAAATTTTTAACCGCCTATTTTAAAGAGCAATCTATAGAGGTAGATTTCAGCCAACTTACCTGGCCTACCGACATTCAGGTCATCGAATTGGAACGGATTGAGGACTGCCTAGAGGCGATTAATAGCTATCTGACTTACACTTTGAAAGAGGGCGAAAAGTTTCGTTTGGTTTCTACCGGAGACAAAAAAGTAACCGCAATCATTTTAAATACCGACCGCAGTATTACCATTCGCCAATATGACAAAAAATTTACGGTACGTTCAGGTAACTTGGAGCCGCTCCGAGTAAACCAAGTAATCCATTTCGGGTCTGATCTAAAATTGAACCCAGATCACCTTAGTTTAGTAGAGATCGCTCCCTTCGTTTTATGCCAGATGAAGGGCTCGATGCACCAAACCCGCGCCAACCTAGTTCGTGGATACCTTTTCCAGAAGTTTTTAGAGCTTAAAGACAAACCTATTACTACCTATGAAAAATTGTTCGTTTACGTTAAAAAACTAGAACAATACTTCCTGGTTAGAGAGTCGGACGACTACTACCACGAATTGATCCAACAAATTGAAAACTCTTCATCTTTATTAAGAATGAAAGTCGAAAATAGTAACGAAAATGCCACGGAAACCCTTATTCAGGCGCAAAACTCTCTAGAAAACATATATCCAGATGACAAGATCCTGGGTCTTTTGGTAAGAGAGCTGCAAAGACTTCTGAACGAAACAGGTGACCCATGGCCAAATCAAAAAGCGAACAAGCTGAATCTAAATCTGAACTTAAAAAATCATCAGATAATCTAAAGAAGAACGAAATTCGTTTGAATAAATTGATTGCAGACAGCGGTCTATCTTCGCGCCGTGGTGCCGATCGCCTGATAGCCGACGGATTAGTTAAGGTAAACGGTAAAAAAGTTTACGAGTTAGGCGTCAAAGTTGACCCTCTCAACGACCACGTGCTAGTTGACGGAAAGCCTATCCGTAAAAAATTCGAAAATATTTATGTCATGTTTCACAAACCAAAGGGTGTTTTAACGACGATGGAAGATCCCTTGGATCGCCCAACGGTCAAAGACTTTTTGGCCGAAGTTCCAGCGCGCGTGTTCCCTGTAGGTCGTCTGGATTGGGATTCTGAAGGATTACTGTTACTAACCAATGATGGTGACTACGCCAACAAGGTCATGCAGCCAAACTCTGTTATTACTAAAACTTATTTGGTGAAATTAGATGGTCAGCCTAAAGACGAACATTTAAATAAATTAAAAGCCGGCGTTACTATTGTCGGTGGAAAAGTGGCTGCAAAATCTGTGGAACGAATCAAACGCGGCGGCGATCAGTATGCTTGGATCAAGATCGTAATTACCGAAGGTAAAAATCGTCAGATTCGTCAGATGTTCGAAAAAATTGGTTATGACGTTTTAAAACTTCAACGTGTGGCTATCGGTTGTTTACGAATCGGCAATCTTGAACGCGGCGAAATGGTTTTCTTAAATGAAGTTGCGGCTGACCGTGTATTTAAACCGGATCTTCCAGAGAAAATTGAAATTAAGAAAAGTTATAAAGGCGCTCCAAGATCTAGCAAGCGCACTACCGACAGAACCAAAAATGAGCTTTCCAAAGCCTAGGACCTAGACATGAGCAAGCCCGCCGGTAATCGAAGGAAAGTCTTCGGGATTTTGCAAGTTTTATTGGCCGGTTTTGGTTTTGGGTTTCTAGGGATTTTCGCAAAGTACGCAATCAAAAACCATCTCAGCACAGGTCTTTTACTTTCTGGTCGATTTTTGTCGGCCGGCCTGCTTTTGGGTTTGGGTCTCCTTGTTTTTAATAGAAAACTTTTGTTCACTCAACCCAAGCAATTTTTAACTTCCCTGTTATTGGGGTTGTTTGGATATGCGGTTTTTTCTAGTCTCTATTTTAAATCTCTCGAGGGAATTTCAGTCGCATTGGCTGCGATGTTGCTATTTATGTTCCCATTTTTCGTGTCTTTGGGGGCGCATTTCTTTTTGCACATCAAAATGAGTCCCAAACAGTGGCTAAACCTGGCCTTTGCTTTCCTAGGGATCACGCTGTTGGTTTGGGGTGACTTCTATGTGGAATCAATCCCCTCTTTAATTTACGGCTTACTAGCCGCCATTACGTACTCAGGTTACGTATTGCTTTCAGGAGTATACCAAAAAAATATTCATTCGCTGACTTCCAGCTTGTACGTCATCTGGGCCGCAGCGTTTGGACTAATTGTTTTTCACCAACCTAATTTAACTGATTTTATAGATTTGAATTTGACCCAATGGGGCCTCATTGTTTCCATAGCGGTCTTTAGCACCATCATGCCGATTTCGCTGTTTCTGTCTGGTTTGCAAAAGTTGACCAGCCCACAGGCTTCTTTGATCGTGATGATCGAACCCGTTGTGGCCTCACTAGCCGCTTGGATTTTATTAAACGAAAAAATGAGCCTCGTACAAATAATCGGCGCAGTCATTGTGATCTTGGCTTTGATTTTTAATTCGCTTGAAAAACAAAAATCCTAAATTCCGCTAAAAACTACTTCAAATCGTTTGTTACCGGTAGACACTGACCTTAACTGGGCACATCGTCGTGATTCATCCGACCATACAGGCGCATCCGGGGGCGCCTAGCCATGCGCCGTCGGAGGCCCAGTTAAGGTCAGTGACCACCAGTAACTACGAAACGCATTTTTTGCCCAATACTTTCCAGGAGCGTGATGTTTCCAGTGGAACTATTTAACTCTTCTGGAAATAGAAAAAAAAGAGATCCTTCTTTCGAAGAATCTCTTTAAGAATTTTTTTATTGTTTTAATTCGATCGCTTAAAAATCAACCAATCAATTTCAAAGCCAAACCATTTACTTGATTTGCCTGAGACAAAGTGGAAGTAGAAGCTTGTAACAAGATATTATTACGGGTCATCTCGGAAGAAGCCATTGCAACGTCAGTATCACGGATACGTGAATTCGCCGCACTCATGTTCTCTTCTAAAACACCTAAGTTATCTACTGTTGATGTTAAACGATTTTGTAATGCTCCTAAATTGGCGCGCATTCCATTTACGTTGTCTTGAGCCACATCTAAAGAAGTCAACGCGTCTTGAGCGCCCTCTTTAGTAGTATAATCCAGACCATCTAAGCCCAAATCAGATAACTTCGCAACATTTTGTGAAGCATCGAAAGAAATTCGATCTTCTTCCGGTCCGTTAAAAATACCTACTTGGAAATCAAATTGTGGAGTTGTTCCATCTAATAGACCGACTGTTCCCCATTTAGTAGAACCGGCGATACGATCGATCTCTGATTTCAATTGAACAACCTCTTTATTTAAAAAGCCCCGTTCAACACTGCCTACGGTATCAGAAGCTGCTTGGATACCTAACTCACGTAATCGAGTTACGATATTTCCAATTTCGTTTAATCCACCTTCTGCGGTTTGAACCATTGAAATACCGTCGTTAGCATTTCGGTTGGCTTGTCTTGCAGATCGGATTCCGCCTTTTAACTTCTCAGAAATTGCTAAACCAGCAGCATCATCAGCTGCGATATTGATTCGGCTTCCTGAAGCCAATTGCGCCATACTTTTGC
>JAYVAZ010000523.1:0-3952 GCA_043750675.1 Pseudobdellovibrionaceae bacterium
GGTTGAAGAAATTTTATCAGACAAAATTATCGTGACTAAAGACAATGGGCGAACCGTGCAGGTGGACAAAACTCAGTTTGCGATGCAGGATGCTGATGGTGAAGTCGTGGCCAGTGCCATGAACTTTCCGCTGACCTTGGCCTACGCAACGACCATTCATAAGGCGCAGGGGGCCACCCTGGAAGAACTTTGGGTAGACTTAACAAAACTTTGGGAGCCTGGGCACGCCTACGTTGCTTTAAGTCGTTTGCAGGACGGCAAAGGTTTAAAATTGTTAGGTTGGTCAAAAAATTCCTTCATAGTTGACCCTCAGGTAGTTGATTTTTACGCAGGAAATTGAGAGTTTGTTTTTATGAAAAAACCAGGAGACGAAAAAATGGCAACTGCTGCAGACGTAACCCCAAATCCATTGGGATTAAATGGCGTTGATTTTATTGAATACACGGGAACTGATTTGAGTCTTTTTGAAAATTTGTTTCAAAAGTATGGTTTCAAACAAGTTTCTGAAATCTCTGGAAAGAATATAAAGTTATTTAGACAGAACGATATCAATTGTATTTTAAATGGCGAATCAGGAACTTTTGCCGCCGAATTTAACAAGGCACACGGGCCATCCATTTGCTCGACTGGATTTCGCGTTAAGGACGCTGATTTTGCGTTCAACGAAACCGTTCGTCGTGGAGCAAAACCTTACATGGGTTCTAATACGGAAAAAGGCGCTACTCCTTTTCCAGCGATTTATGGTATCGGAGATTCTTTAGTCTATTTTATCGACGAAAAAAATCGCGGTAAACTTTATACCGAAATTTTTAAAATTAAACCGGAAGACATGAAACCACCGGGATTAGGTTTAAACATTGTTGATCATTTTACTAACAACGTCCCCGTTGGCGAAATGCAAAAGTGGTGCGATTTCTATAAACAGGTTTTTGGGTTCAGAGAAACTCGATATTTTAATATTAAAGGCGCGCAAACCGGATTAATTTCCAAAGTGATGCGTTCACCCTGTAATTTATTTGCGGTTCCGATTAATGAGCCCGCTGATAAGAAATCGCAGATTCAAGAATACTTGGATCAATACAATGGTTCGGGAATTCAACATGTGGCATTTACGACTGATCACATTGTGAACTCATTATTAAAATTGAAAGACAATAAGAATGAATTTTTAAGTTCACCTCCAGATACTTATTACGGAATGTTGAAGGATCGTCTTCCTAACGTAAAAGAAGATCTCGAAACTTTAAAGAAAAATGCAATCCTGGTAGATGGCGATCATGATGGCTACTTGTTACAGATTTTTAGTAAAAATATTATTGGACCTATCTTTTTTGAAATCATTCAACGTCGTGGTCATGATGGATTTGGTGATGGAAATTTCCAAGCCCTGTTTGATGCCATCGAACGCGATCAAAAAGAGCGAGGATATCTATAATGCATCAGTATTCTCAGGGGAAGTCGACTACTCAGGGTCACAAGGGAATTCCTGAAGGACACTTTGAAGAGGAACAAGGCCGCAAAGGTTTTTTTGGTCCTGTAAGTCATTTAATTAAACCGCAGCCGAGTACGCGTTGGACCGAAATTGATGGGCCACTGCGCCCGCATTTATTTGATCTAGTAAAAATGGATCATGCTTACGGCCAGTGGAAACGTTTGATGTTTAATTCTGAATGCGTGATTTACAATTTTTGGGCGGATAAAACTTCTGCCACTGATTTGAAAGGCTTCCGTAATGCCGATGGCGAAACTTTGTATTTTTGCCACAGTGGTGAAGGACAAATACTAACTGAATACGGATTATTGAAATATAAAAAGGGCAGTTATGTTTTGATGCCTAAAGGCTGCACGCATACTTTACTACCCAAAGAAAAAAGCCAATTTTTTATTATCGAGTCGCGCACCAGCCTGTTTGAAGAACCGGCCCGCGGTATGGTCGGAAGAAATGCTTTCTATGATCCGGCGTCTTTTGGAAAACCTGATTTAGAAGAAATGCATTCAATTAAAAAGTCCGGGAACTACTGCGTAAAATCGGTGAAAATCAAAAAATTAGATGCGTTTACTACTTTTAAATATGACGAGTGTGTTTTTGATACCGTAGGTTGGAAAGGCGATTTTTATCCGTTAACTTTGCACGTTGATGATTTGATGCCGATCATGAGTCACCGAGTGCACTTACCTCCCAGCGTTCATACCACTTTTGTATCTAAGAATTTTGTCGTTTGTACTTTTTTACCAAGATTAATTGAAACCGATGTCGATGCGCTGAAAGTTCCCTTTTATCACCAAAATATCGATTATGATGAAGTCCTATTTTACCATGATGGAAACTTTTTTAGTCGTGATAACTTACACGCAGGAATGTTAAGTCTGCATCCGGCTGGATTTCCGCATGGCCCGCATCCAAAGGCCGTAAAAAATATCAATACAAAAACTAAAACCGATGAATATGCAGTAATGATAGATTCCGTAGTGCCTTTTCAGATCGATCCTGAATTTGAAAAAGTAGAATTGAAAGAATACTGGCAATCTTGGAAGGGTTAATCCAGAAATTTGCTATCGAATCTTTAAAACCAGGTGATATTTTAACTAGTCGCCAAGCCATGCTGTTAGCCATTCATGAATCCCAGAAAGGCTGGGGTAATGTTTCACCTAATCCCCTGGTAGGCTGCGTGATTTTGGATTCAGAGTCACGGTTGGTGTCTACTGGGTATCATGCCAAATACGGTCAGGCACACGCCGAAATCACCGCGATCAAAAAAGTACCAGGTCTTTTTAATTCGGAAAATGATAATTTAAAAAGGCCCGGTACTTTTTTGGTTTACGTGACGCTAGAACCCTGCGCTCATCAGGGTAAAACCGGTTCATGTGCGGTGGCGCTGTCGAAGCTTCCCATTAAAAAAGTATTTTTTGGTTTGATAGATCCTTTTCCTTTAGTCAGTGGAAAAGGTCAGCAGATTTTACGCGACAGCGGAATCGAATGCGAAATTTATCAGGACAGTGATCCTGAATTTCAAACGGAATTGAATAGGCAGCTGGAATTTTCTTGTGAACATTTTCTTAAAAATATTCGTAGCCAAAAACCTTTCGTCGCGTTGAAAATAGCGGCTTCGATAGATGGTCAACTGGCGGCGGGTGATGGAAGTAGCCGGTGGATAACCGATGAAGCTGCCAGACAATACGGGCACTACTTGCGCGCCGGTTACGATGCGATTTTAACGGGTTCGGGAACTTTGCAGACTGATGACCCACAGCTAACGATTCGCCATCCCCAATTCCCCGAATTAAAATCTAAGAAAGTGATCCTGTTAGATAGCAAAGGTGTACTGAACCAGCGTTTGGATTGGAAACTTCTAAAAGAACATACTCCTGAGAACATTTTATGGTTCACGGGCTTAAAAGAAACTGAATTGAATCCAGGACTAAAGGTCAGGCCGTTGCCATATGACGGTAAGGATCTTAATAAAATTTTAACGGAAATTTGGCTGTTGGGCATCAAATCTGTATATGTCGAAGCTGGGTCTAAGATATTGAATTCTTTCACAAAATCTTTAACTTTTGATCGTTTATATTTATTTCAGGCGCCGATAATTTTAGGCGCAAAAAGTGGATATTCTTGGACAACTCAGGTTACAATAGCGTCAATGGAACAAAAGATTAATCTGCATACGCAGGCCAATAAGACTTTTGAAAGATCCAAAGGCGGAGTCGATTTATTCACTTCGTTTAGCAAGCTCTAGCCCACCAATGGGCGAAGATACAATAAAGGAATTAGGGATTTAAAAATATGGAAAGCGATAGTAGTCGCGCGACTCAATTGACCGAAACGACAAATACTAAAAAGTCTTCCGGCAGCAAAACTCAGAAAAAATCAGAAAAAAACAAAAGATCTAACAAGGCACCCTTGAATTTTTCCAATAGCGATGAAAAGGATATGATTTTCCAAGGTCAGATT
>JAYVAZ010000524.1:0-7836 GCA_043750675.1 Pseudobdellovibrionaceae bacterium
ACCAAAGTTACTATTATTGGACGAACCTTCATTAGGATTGGCGCCCAAAATAGTGCAGCAGATTTTTGAAATCATTCGTCATGTAAATCAATTAGGCGTTACCATTTTATTGGTTGAACAAAATGCGCGAATGGCTTTAAAAGTTTCCAAACGCGCTTATGTCCTAGAAACCGGCTTCATTACTTTAACCGGTACTGGTCAGGATCTTCTCAACGACAAACAAGTCCAAGCCTGTTATTTGGGCGGGTAGGCGCCGCCGGGTAAGCGCCAGGGCGCAGCAGGCAATCAATATCCAAATTCATTTGCCTTGATGTGTTCGGAGAATGGCGCCAATTTAAAATCCTGTGTCATTCGACCACGGTTTTTTGAATTAGGATCAGGCACGGACCCTTCAGATGGGCTCCAATCCGTAATTTTAATCCAAAGACTTTTCTTTGAATAGCGTGAATTTTCATTTAGGGGAAAAAACACAATATGATCTTGTTCCTGACCTGCATAAGTTCTATTTTTCAGCATATAACTTGTTGGAATTTGGAGTTGATTGCTGACTAAATCCAATAGTTCCTTAAAAGTATAGTTTTCTTCAAAACCCAAAGTATATCGCCCCAGTTGACCCACATTCTTGAAGCGAATCAACCCACCAAGACCATATTCCTGGAATAGTTTGACGATCTTTAAAGGTACATCATCATTGGTGCCTTTTTGTAAAATCACATTTGCACTGACAAAATAGCCCAGTTCCCCACAGTTTTTTAATGCGGCTAATTTCTTTTCTGCGCAACGAGATCCGTCCATCTTAAAATAAATTTCATCGTCGGCGACACCGTTCATGGAAATACAAACACGACGTAAACCCGAATCATAAAGCTTTTTAGCATAATTCCTATCGGCCAATTTTAGTCCGTTGGTAACAAAGGACGGCTTGTGTCCAGCCTTAATTGTTTCAATTGCAAATTCATGAAGCTGGGGATGAAGAGTCGCCTCACCACCTAAGAACCTAACCTCAATCCGTTTTGCTTTTGATAGTTTGTTCACAAAAACAATAAAGTCACTTAACTTCAAATCTGGGTAACTACGATTGGGCAAATAACAATTGGCACATTCCATATTGCATCGATGAGTCAGATCAACACTTACAATTTGATAAGTGTTATCCTCTGGTTCAACTATTTTCATAACACTTTGAAAATCTTTTTTTTCTTGTTCCACTCTGAATATTGAATTGCAAAAGTATAGGCAAGTCAACTATATATAAAATAGGATTCTTCGTTGGGAATAAAAAATCTATGCCTGTAAATTTTTTTACGTTTAGTTTAAATTTTAAAGTCCGCTCCACCCAAATATTTCTTCATGCTCTTTCTATTTACGGCATCTATGAAGTACTTTTTTTATCCCTAAACCCTAATTGGCTGGTTGTATCGCTCCTCTTTTACTGGGTAACTGGAACACTAGGCATAAACATAGGTTTACACAGGTTGTTAGCACACAAAAGTTTTGTGACTGGCCACTATCGTGAGACCTTTTTAACATGGATCTCATTAACCACCGTTGTAGGAAGTCCATTAGCTTGGTGTGGATTGCACCGTTGGCACCACGCTAATACGGAAACAGAGAAGGACCCACACTCGCCTGCTCAAATTGGCTCTTTTCGCGCTTGGTTTGGATTCTGGAAAAAAGTAAGGATTCCGCTGTCGTATGTAGAGGATTTTATGCAGGATCCTACTCAACGCTTTGTCCACAGATATTACTTCCACATTCTATTTGTTTATGGACTGGTTTTGTTTTTAATTGGTCCCAATTACTTGATATTTTGTTTTGCTATTCCAGCTTCCCTTTGTTTGCATGCCACATCGGTCATTTCTGTTATTACACATAAATGGGGTTACAGAAATCACGAAACCCCAGATAACTCTAAAAATAGTTTTATCGCCGCGATAATTACATTAGGAGAAGGCTGGCACAACAACCACCATCAAAATTCAAAAGCCTGGAATACACAAGAGAAATGGTGGGAGTTAGATTTACCGGCATTTCTTATTAAGTATTTTTTTAAAATATAATTAGTAAATAAAACTTTTCTTTTCCAGCCACCGTACATCAAACAGAAAAAATAGCATAATTATGTAAAAGACAGTTATTTGGGACAACTGTAGAAAAATCAAGATACCCACCTGAAGCATCAGACATACTAACCAACTTAAAGCCTGCGTCCTTTTAAAGAGAAATAAAAAAAATACCGAAATCTCTAGCGCCACTACGGCGTAGCCCGCGGCCGCCTTTATCCACGAAGGTAAGTATAAAATTGAACCAGACAGCTGAGGCCTTAAAAAGCATGAATCCACTAAAAAATCTAAAGCCTTTCCGTCTCGCCAAATATTAAAGCCCCATTTTGATAGGCCAGATACCAAAAGGGTTAACGCCAACAAAAAAAACAGAAACACCCTTACGCGACTAAAATAATAGATCAGATTTTCTTTATTTAACCCATTAGAAGTCGAAGAGGACGGCGAGAAAACAAATAACAAAAGAATGAGCCCAATAAAATCAAACTGCACTTCTTTTATAAGTCTATTTTGGCTAGCTAAAATAAAAAAAGAAACCCAAATGACAAATGCCGAAGTGCGACTCCAGCGTAAGCTTGAAAAAACCAAACTTGCAAGTGCACCCAAAAATAAAAAAACAAATACAAAGATCCCTGAATATAACGTAGACATAATCCATTCAGAACGAATCGAGGGAGCCGAGCTAGAAAAAAAAACCAAATCCCTATCAATAAACAAAGTTAAAAAAAAATAAAACATATAAACCCCAACCATTTGGCGGGAAATAGCTATCTGCTTGAAAGTGCGATCAATGAATAATGTCGTCATTACTTCGGACATACCACTACCCAATAACTTAAATGTTCCTTATGTGAAAAAAAATCAATAGCCACGGAATAACTTTAGCTTAATTTGAACAATTATCAAATTGATTGTTAACCTAGACAGCTACATTTAAGTGGTTTACGCTTTAAAAAGATGAATGATCTTAAGGCCCAAAGAGTTTTGGGCAGTCTCATTTTGTCAGGTTTGTTGTTGCCTTTTGTTGGGCCAGGGCTTGCTGCAATTATACTTTCCGTTTCCCTTATTAAGGTTTTTACTAATAAATATGATGAACAAATATTTTTCGCAGTCCCGATTCTTTGTCTTACATTTTTTTTACAGTTTTTTGAGCGAATTCAACATCAAAACAGAATCGATCATATAGCGGCTACCTATTTGGTTTATGTGATATATTACCTAAGTACTTACCAATTTCTGCAAAAAAAACAGCATTACCCCATGATTCGATTAAGTCTTATCGGAGCTATTCTTATTTTCAGTTATAAAACCATCAATGATGAGTTTTTAAAACATGTCTATTTTTCAGCTGTTCTTATCTGGGCAATGAGTTTTTTCTCGATTATTAAGCAGTGCGACCAGTGGAAGAGCCCTATTCGTCGAACTGATTTGGATATAACATTTATCCCTGTATGGAATTACCCCTTGTTGATCAGTTATTCCAGCCGAGACCTAGAAAAAGTAAAGACCAAATCGGAATCTGATTTCTTAGAAATTCAAAAAAAGGCGATACAGTATTTGCTTCTTTTGCTGCCTCTTTTACTGCTACGTAACTACATGGTCATTTGTGTTGCCTTCGGCAAGTGGGTGCCTATCACATATAAAAGCCTGCTAACAAGTTACTTGCCTGGGGATCTTGTAGACAAGCTAACTCTTATTTGTGAACCCGTTTTAGGAAGATTTTCTTACCTGTTGACCATATTTACTTTAGGATTATTAACTTTAATGAGAGTTATATTTAAATTTAGCGTAAGTGTTATTTTAGCAAATTGTTTTGGCTTCGCAGTTCGATATTCCGTATTTGAAATACTCAGATTTAAAAACTTTTCTGATCTGATGAGAAAAGTTTACTCAATCTATGCACGAACGATCATAACACTGTTTTATATTAGAATTTCCAACCTTAACCGAAAGTTCTCTGAAAAGTTGGGCAACAGAACAAAAAAGATTGCCGCAATTTTAATTGGTGGCGTTGGGTTTCATTTCATTTTGGATGTTCTGACTCTTATCGATAGTAAAGGTGCCTTTGAATTGCTCCTTTATAGACTGAATTATAGTCCCTATCTGGTTATATTAGGGCTTGCGCTCCTGCACTTAAAAAAGACAGACGCAACCGATAGAAAAAATTTCGCTTCTGCCTTAAGTATAAAATTTCTTAGCATTTTTATTTTTGGTATTATTCAGCTTTTCAATTACTACTTACTCGAAGGGCAACATTCTTGGTTAGACGCGTTTGTTTATTTGAAAAAAGCAGTTTTCCTATGAAAATTTCAAGGTGCCAGAATGATATTTAACTCGCCCGTCATTCTAATTCTTCTAATCTCTTTTTTCCTTTTGTTTTATAGACTAAAAAAAAGAAGACTTCTTTTAATTACTATAGCTAACTTTACATTCTTAGAAGTTTTAGGCATAGATAGTTTTGTAATATGCCTCATTTTGTTTACGCTGATGAATTTTCTTTTTTATGTACAGAAACTATTTAACAGTAGAAAAACTTTAACTTTCTGTCTATTTGCCCTGACCATTTGCTTTTTTTATCTTAAGTCCATTCTAAATCCCACGCTAAGCGACAGTTTATTTAGCAACTCTGCCTATGGATCGATTGGTCTGTCCTTCGCGTTTTTCGGTGGACTTGCCACTCTGATAGAGATTAAAAGGAACCAATCTTCAAATTTTAATTTTGAAAGATCCACACAATATCTGATTTTCTTTCCATTGGTATTGGCCGGTCCATTTATAAAACCTATCGATTTAATTCAGAAAATGGAAAACATGGATCCGAAATTCTGGGACCGACTCCCCGAAACAGTCTTTCTAATAGGTCGAGGTTTGTTTAAAAAAACTTTGGCAACGCTTATGCATGTTTTATTTTTAAATCGGATGCTATCTGTGAATACTATTTGGGATACCTTACTTTCATCGCTGGTTTTAATGGTTTTTATATTTGCAGATTTTTCGGGATACTCCGATATAGCTTGTGGCATTGCAAATTTGTGTGGCATTAAAATCGATAGCAATTTTGACCTTCCTTATTTGGCAAAGTCTCCAACAGACTTTTGGAGACGCTGGCACATATCATTAAATGTTTGGTTGCGTGATTATCTTTATCTACCACTCACAAGAATAAGCCTTCGCTACATGAGTGGTTCACCCTGGGCCTCTTTTGTTTTGCCAAGATTGAATATACTGGTGTCGATGCTTTTAATTGGATTGTGGCACCAAATCAGCGTCGTTAAAATAATTTATGGATTGATCGCTGCATTTCCATTAATGTTTACCAAAGGCATTAGCTTTCGCAATGCTCGGTTGAATCTATTTATTTCAAGGCTCTTTACATTTTTCTATATCATGGTCATACAGCAAGTGTTGTTTACAAATAACATTTCTTCATTTTATAAGGCCATTAATTCTATATCCAATTGGAACCCATCCTTGGACACTCATTTCACAACCAAGCTCATTTTTACTGTTGCTTGCTTAATTGCGACACATAGTTTTGATTCTTCACAACTTTTATTAAACCTTAAAAAAAATCCTTACCAGATGGGCCTGTTAACTGCCGTGTTTATTCTTATTTTTCTAATTTTTGGGCGCAACGGAGGAGCTTTTGTCTATGCAAATATTTAAATGGTTCCTCGTTAGCACTATTTTATACCTGACAAGTATTTTTACTTTAAACTACCTTTCAGCCAAAACCTATCCATACAACATCATTCCATATATGGAAAAACGAGTGGATTACATACTTAAACGCACCGAAACCGCTGCTTTTGAAACAAACAATCTTACGGCCTTTTGGGGAGTTTCAGATGTAGAGTTCCTGCCTATGACAGAAAAGGATCAATCCGAGCTAAAGGTATTTAATACTGGCCTGCGATGTGGACATCCTCTGCTACTTTACGGTCTTGCGAACTCTTTAGCTGAGCACCTTAATGCTAAAAATCTAAAGAAATGGAAAAGATCAGTTGTTTTTTTTCAGCCTGGAATTTTGTCAGTAAGTTTCGATAGTCAGTTGGCATTACATGACTATTCAAATAAACTTATTTTGACTCCTTCTGCATCGACAATTCCAATTGAAAATATTAAAAACAAAATTAATTTTTTTGTTCACAACTACTTTTGGTTCGGAACAAACTCTTCGGACGCTATAACCTATTTATTTATAAAATTAGGATTGTTTCGATCCGACGACCTATGGTTTGACCGATATATGAAAAGGGATCTTGTACAAAAAGGTATTTCTTTGTGGTCCGATAGCCAGGGAGGAAATTTAACTTATTTACCTGACCAAATTTTAAAGGAACAGAAGGACTTTCGAAATGTAGTTCCGCTTTTACATGAGGCTGGCGTATGGGAAAGTTTTGCAGATGTTTTTGAGAATAAGTTTAAACCTGAATCAATAGAGTACTATAAAAAATTCTTACAAAAAGTCGCTGAACAATCAGAAAGCGTTCAACTGTTTTTTGTTCCTCAAAACCCCGTCATCAGAAAGCATATGAGCGCCAATGGAATAAAAAATCTAGCCGTCGTAAAATCTGAACTTTGTAAACAGAAAGAAACTCAGTGTATAGACTTGATGAACATCGAGTTCGAGCAAAATGATTTTTTCGATCTGATTCATTTTTCGGAAAAGGGTTGGGCCCAACTAAAAAAAATTATTTTTTAAAATTCTCTGAATACAGAGGCTGATTGGAAATAATTATTCTACTGGGAATTTTGTATGGTTCTAACTGCATCTGACAAACGCTGCGTACTCGCTCCCGAAATTTTTCACTTTCTAAGAACATTATAAACTTCTTCAGAATACACTTTATTCCCAAAAATATTAAACTGTTCGGTCTTTCGTCCGCGAATTGATACTTGATTATTTATAACTTCAAAGCGATCCTGCATAACGTACCAGTCGGGATAGAGTTCGCACTGCCGATTGGCAATTTGCCCCAAGGCTTTTGCTTTAGATTTAATTTTTAATGTAGCACCAAAAGTATCGAATTCAAGATCGTCATTTAAACTACAATTCTTAGGGAAGAAAGATCATATATTAACCAACGGGAGTTCATTGATAATATGTTAAGAATACTTGGAGTAGTCGGCAAAAAACCTCAGAATCGCTCGGCTTTATTTTTCGTACCGCTTAAAAAATTATACCAATATACTTTTACGATCGGCTTTCATTCTCACCCCCGTCGCAAGGCGTTAATGTTCGTTTTCTAAATTAAACCAGCACCAAATTCTTCCAATTAAATTATTTGAAAAGGCTCCATTTCAGATGCTAAACTGCAGCATCACCGGTTTTTAGAGCTTTCATAAAGAAAATATTTAAGGAAACTCATTTTTGAAAAAAATCATTTTTTTGCTGTTTTTTATTTTCATAAATTTTAATGGGCAGGCGGAAACTCTATTGGAGTTTAACAAAGCTTTCAGCGAAAAAACACAAACCCTTTCTGACCTAACTAACAGCAAAAATGTTCTCCTTAAAAGAGCAAAAGATGAAATGGTATTATTGTTGGCCCGCAAAAAGGCTGTAGTTCCTGATAATGAACTCAATGCCTACGCCACGATCCTTCACAACCTTACAATTCTTAATTATTTTTCTAATAATATTTTGAAATCTGAAGTTAATAGCCTTTGGGATAATTTTGCCATTGTAGCTTTGCGTTCTAACCCAGAGTATAAACAGGTTATCGTTCAAAACTTAAGGCTGACTCTAAGGACGGAATTGTCTCCGGAAAAA
>JAYVAZ010000525.1:0-1500 GCA_043750675.1 Pseudobdellovibrionaceae bacterium
AATCAAAAAGCCCGAGCCGAAGCTCAGAAGAATTTAAAAACTATCAAAGGATATATGTCACTATGAGTTTAACGATTCAACTGCCCAAGTTTGAAGGGCCATTAGCTTTATTGCTATATCTTATTCGCAAAGAAGAAATGGATATCTTTGATATTAAAATCAATGAGATCACTAAACAGTATTTGGAATATATCAAGGTAATGAAAGAACTGGATATCGAATTGGCCGGTGATTTTATTTCCATGGCAGCGACTTTAATTCATATCAAATCGCGTTTGTTATTGCCTCAGTACGATGAAAACGGTGAAGTCGTAGAATCGGATGATCCTCGTAAAGAATTAGTGCAACGTCTGTTGGAATACCAAAAGTACCAAGAAGCTTCGAAATCCTTGTATGAACGACCCCTTCTAAATCGTGATGTTTGGGTGCGTGGTTACCGTGAAAAAATGGATATGAAGGAAGATGATATAGTCTTAGAGGAAAACGCCTTATTTTCTTTAATCACTGCATATCGAAATGCGGTTCGTTCTATAAAAAAACGCGTGCACCAGGTGGCGGCAAAGGCGCAAAGTATTGCGTCCCGAATTATGGAAATCAAAGATCGTTTAATCATTGGCAAAAAAGTAGCCTTAAGTGATCTGATAGGTGGAATGATCGAAAAAAGAAAGCAGGTTTTGATCACTTTCCTCTCAGCTTTAGAGTTAGGTAAAATGGGATTGGTCCGTTTGTTTCAAGCCGACAATTACCAAGAGATTTATATCGAAGCCATTAAGCCAATCGAGGACGGATACCTTTCCCGCGTGGAAGAGTACGATTCCTTGAAGGCCGATGAAGTGGCCTCTAAAATGATGGAAGAAGCTTCGAAAATTGACCCCGAAGAAGTGGATTTAATGTTGAATCACCAGAAGTTAGGTTCACCGATAGATTTGGCTCAGTTAAATCTTGGTGATCAATCGGAATCGTCGGAAATTAATGAATCCGGGGAATTAATCATTACTCCGGCAATGGCCGATAGTGAATTAAATTTTATTGAAGACGAAAAATTCGATACCGAAGTAATTGCTGCCGAAGAAATGGCAACAGATGAAGAAATTCTTCAAGCCGAAAGTGAACTCAATTCTGAAAGTATTAAAAGTGATATGGGGGACATGAATGTCTAAAAGAAAAAAAGGTCAGCAGGCTCAGGAATCAGATATTTTGCAGGATGCTTTAGCGCTGGAACAAGTTTTAGAAAGAGCCGGCGAAAAAGATCAGAACGATGAAACGGCTGAATTTGAATTAGCGGCAGATGTAGCTGATTCTAAAGCAGTAGATACTGAAGAGTTAGAGGCCATAGATGCTGAAGAAGAGTCTGAATTGGCCGGGTTTGAGCCGACTAATATTTTTACCGAAGAAGAACCCCACTTCCTGCCTGAAGTAATTACCAAAAATATTTTGACGGCTGAAGCCGTTAATGTCGAAGGGACCGAGTTAGATTCCTACGAATCGGCCCAAATTGAA
>JAYVAZ010000526.1:0-2138 GCA_043750675.1 Pseudobdellovibrionaceae bacterium
CGAGTCGGAAAAACACTTGAGCCAGTTAAATTAGATCCTAAGGTGGATCTGTTTATTTCTACTGGAATTTGGTATGCCGGTAAATTTCCGACAAGTGAAAAAACTCCCGAAATCAAATTTAGAATTGGTCGTTTGATGTATCAACATAATCAGTTTGACCAGGCGATTCCTTATTTAAAGGATATTACGAAAAATCATAGTGGAACTAAATTCGCAGAGTATTCGGCCAATATTTTATTGGATATTTATAACTTGAAAAAAGACTTCGCTGGTCTAGAAAAAACGGCTCAGGAATTGTTGGCGATCCCACAAATTGCTAATTCAAAAACTGGACAAGAGATTAAAGACGTTTTAGAAAAAGCCAGTTTTAAACGTGGGCAAGATTTAGAACAAGCTAAAGATTTTCAAGGCAGTGCGGTTCAATATGAATCCTTTGCGAAGCAAAATCCGACTTCGCCATTGGCAATTACTGCACTTTTTAATGCGGCAATCAATTATGAACGTGCTGGCATGAATATCAATGCAATGAATGCGCATGCAACCGTAATTAAATCTAACGATAAAAACGCAGAAAAGATGAAGCCTAAATCAAGACAGATTGTTGCAAAACTTTATCAGGATGCGGGTATGTTAGATGAGGCTGCGCATGCATTTAAAAACGTCGCTATTGAGGCGGGTAAAGATCCAGTAGCAGCCTCTTACCATTATAATGCAGCGATTTTGTTTGAGGCCGTTGGCAACAACTCTGAAGCAATCAAAAATTACGAAAAATTTCATGATATAAATAAAAAATCCGACCGCATAGAAGCTTTCTTTGCGGTGGCACAAATTCACCGCAAGGCCGGCGCGCACTCTCTGGCCATTGTTAGTTATAAAAATTACGTAATGTCGGGTGGTAATTCAAAAGATAAAATTGTTGAGAGTTGCTATTGGGTTTACGAGCTATCGACGCAGTTAAATCGCCGAAAAGAGGCGGGTGAGTGGAAAGATAAAACGCTTAACTTCCAAAGGAAGTTTGCGCCAAATAAAAAAGGAACCGGGGCTATCTACGCGGCTAAAATTAAATTGTTAGAGGGCTTACAAAATTATGAAGAATTTAAAGCCATAAGAATTCCGGCTAATCCGCAAAAACAACAAGCAGCTGTTCAAAATAAAATTGCGGCAATTACAAAGTTAAATGGCCAATTGACCGAGATTGTTAAGTTTGATTCTCCCGAAGAAATTGTTGCGGCCCTTTCAATAGCGGGCCAGGCGAATCTGGTTATGGGCGAGTCGTTATTAAATGCGCCGCTGCCAGCAGGATTCACGGCTGATGAAACCAAACAGTATAAAGCCGGAATCGAAAAAGTTGCCGAACCTTTTATGTCCAAAGGAAAAGAAAGCTTAAAGGCAGCCGTTTCGCGCGGACAGGAATTGGATGCATACACCAGTTACTATCATAAAGCTCGAGAGCTGATTTTGAAGACCGATCCTAAGGCTTATTATAATGGTGGCGAAATCAGTAGCGATAGTAAGCAGATGAGTTGGATTGATTTATGATGATTAAAAAAGATTTTCTTTTTAAAGCTGTAATGACTACGATTTTAGGTTTGTCCCTAGTCCATTGCCAATCTGCAAAGGTGGCGCAGGAAAATCCAGATGCTTATGAGTTGCCTTCACCAGTCGACGTAACCAAAGAACACGTTATTGAAGACAAACCGGTTGAAAAGAAAGCCTATCAAAAAGTAGAAGCTCCCGAATCGAAAGGTGTTCTTTCTGAAGCCATCCGGTCCGGAAGCGACGAACAAATTTACAAAGCAGCAACGGCTTTGTTATCGCAAAATCCTAAAGATTTCAAAGCGATTAATGCTTTGGGTGTTTATCATTATAAAAAAGGCCACTTTATTGCGGCTTTGTACTTTTTTAATAAAGCCTTAGGTTTATCGCCTAAACAAAGCGAAATTTACAGCAACATTGGTGTCATTCATTTAGCAATGGATGAAAAACACGATGCTATTCAGGCTTTCCGTAAAGCTATCGAGTTAAATCCAAATGATGGAGTTGCAGCGGCAAATATCGGTTCGATTTACGCTGAAGAAGAAGATTATTCGAAAGCTTTAGTGGCGCTGGAGATAGCTTACCGACGTGGAAACAAAGAC
>JAYVAZ010000527.1:0-1644 GCA_043750675.1 Pseudobdellovibrionaceae bacterium
CTTGCTGGATTTAAAGAACTGTCGCAATTCCGGTGAACTTTGCATAATTTTTAAAGATCGCAAAATCAACTGCGGATTTTCTTTACACAAAGTGATCGAAACTAAGGCCACTCCCATTGATACGAAACCAAAATAAAAAACAAACTAAAAATTTTAGCCACGGGCCAATTGGAGAATTTATGAAACAGTTAATTATTATTTTAGTTACGGTATTGGTTTCGGCAATGGGAATGGCGTTGCCTAGTATGACTCCGCCCACACATTTGATTTTGCCGGCTTTAGAGTGCTATAAACAAGCCATCAGCAACAATCAAATTTATACAATGAATAAACAATATAAGTCTGATGTTGAAATCGAAAAATTAGCGGTAGGCCTTTGTACCTATTCCGATGCGGTAGGATCTTTGCGCTGTTATCAACAAGCGGCAAACGATTCGCAAATTCTTCCAGCAAGTAAAAATACTTTGAGTGTTTTTTTAATCGAGCAAAAGCAGGCTCGCCTTTGCAGTAACTCAGGAAAAAGTCTTTTAAACGTAAAAACCGGTGATGCCGATGCTATTGACTGTTTTAAGATGGCTATGGACGATGATCGCCTATTGGTCGCGGCAAAAAAATACATGTCCATGGCACAGTTAGAAGATCTCGTCGTTAAACTTTGCATTAGTGCCAATGGTTTGGGTGTTCAGCAGTGTTACTTGAAATCCTTAGGAAATGCCGATGGAATTTTGGAAGCCAATAAGATCTACACCGGTCCGGTGGCCTTGGATCAATCTATCGTTGATCTTTGCAAAGGAACCCGCCTCAGATAATGCCAATCTTAGGTCTTGTCATAAAGTTTGACATCATTTCCCACCTCTAATTATGTTTATTTGCTTATTGGGCTGGACATTTATGTGCAGATTCATTCTCCGTATCAATAAAACTTAACCAGGAGAATTTATGATCAGATCAATGGCACCACTAGTTGTTTCATTATTGTTATCAGCACAAGTATTTGCGGCTGGTCAACAAAACCAACAAATACAACAACAGTCTCAACAGCGACAAGAGCAAGAAACAAATGGTTTTGATCGAAAAACTATCGAAGGTGTAACTATCGTCAAACCCCTAAATTTAAATGATATTAAAATTGATGTAAGAGAGGTCATAAATGTATATGAAGGTCGCATTGATTTAAATGATCAAAATGGCTATAGACGGCTGAGCATACGGGCTTTGGAAAATAGCACTTACATCATTTATTACAACAGCCAAGGCATTTCCATTCACAGTATATTTGTACCAGGTAATATATTAGGTAGAGAGCTAATTACTACAAGCAAACTGATCAAAGATAAATGCCCAGGCGAAGCGATCGTTGATATTAAATCCTTAACTTTAAAGCATTTCCAGGTTGTCTGCCCAGCTGACGTGGCTATCGCCCCTTATCAGGAAAACGCGGGTTGATATTTTAGGTCTTAACAAACTTGAAGTTCACAAAACCCTCGTTTTCCCACGAGGGTTTTGTATTTGTAAATTACTCAGCGTCGCAAGTCTGCGACGGCTACTCAGTAGCCTTGCTGGATTTAAAGAACTGTCGCAATTCCGGTGAACTTTGCATAATTTTTAAAGATCGCAAAATCAACTGCGGATTTTCTTTACACA
>JAYVAZ010000528.1:0-1863 GCA_043750675.1 Pseudobdellovibrionaceae bacterium
AAGTCAGCAATTAATTTATAATTGTAATCACAAGCGCCAGTCGTTTTTTGCAAAGTAAACTCAGCATCCAGATCATTTGTCTGACATACGAACAGAACACATTTTTTTACCGATATTTTTAAAACCGGTTGTTGAATTGTACCGCCCACTTGTTTCGCCGATACTATTTTTGTGCCGGAATCTAATTTAATATCAAAATTGTCGACGAATACTTTGATATTACTTTCGGTTTTTTTCATTACCAAAGCCAGATCAGTCGTTTTCAAAGTTAGATTTTTTTGCAATAATAAATCGGCCTTAGGAGTTTGAGCAAAACTGACTGAGGCACTTAGTATAAGTAAAAGCGAAAAAATAGTTTTCATGGTCCAACCTTTTCTTTAAAAAGCCAACTCGAAGAGAGTCAAGCCGGCTCTTCTTGTCTTTTATTTGGGAACAAAAGACAATTCAAAAAAAGGTTAGTTAAGAAACAAAGATAATTACGGTTTAATCGCGCACTCAGCAGAGTAAGTCAGCGTTGGGGCGAACATTGAATCTGTAAATATTCCATCACCCGTTGTTAAGTTCATATTCAAACTTACTTTTAGACTGCTGGATGTGTACTTGATTTCATTATTAATCAAGGATTCATTGACCGAGTTTGATGATAGGAGTCCGCGAGTTCCGTCACCATGATTGTAAAAATGACTTAAACCGTATTGGTTGCCTCGTTTCCAAATTTCAAATTCATAAAAAGAATTCAGTGGATTTTTTTCGCGGCAATAAAGTTTAACAGTACATTGATCACTGGCACTGGCTTCCGGGCAATGTTGTCCGACTGAAAATTCCGGATGCGGAGTTGTATAAACATATTTAACTAATTTAGTCGTTAAATCTACGGCTGTACAACCTTTTAGGTTTTTCAGTGAATGAATAAACGTACCTTTTATTTTTGCTGTTGTTTGAAATTTGTCACCTTTGTATTCTTGATAACCAAAGTTACTTTGTGTCGAATCGGGCGCCCAAAACATTTGATGCGAAATTTGACCTGCGGGGCAGCCAGTTACTTTTAGAACAATGTCTTTGATTTCTACTTTCTCGTCGGCTGCAGTGGTAACGTAGTATTCTACTTTGCCCTCGTCCTGATCGATATTTACTTTGAAGTTATGTTGGTAACTTTGGTCAGTAGGGGCGAATTGAACGGTAAATGGTCCAACTTCGGGATGTTCTTGAGTGGCTACTGTAGACTCGGTGGGTTTCCCACAACCCAACACTAAGAATATAAAAATAGATAAGAACTTTTTCATTCGGATCTCCTTTAAGATGAGGTTTTGCCTACGTTGCCTAGTTTCCGATCCTGTGTAAATAGGTGGAAGTACTTCCTTGGTCGGTAATGTTCGCATCGCCTTGCAAAGGCAGGAGGCGCAGCCGAACTTAGCAGCGCCTTGCAAAGGCAGGAGGCGCAGCCGAACTTAGCAGCGCCTTGCAAAGGCCTTTTGGGCCCGTGTCCCTGGTGTTCGGTGAAAATAATTCTTAACCGAACACACGGCAGTAAAAAATATTTCTTTTAAGGTGATTTTTTCTACCTTTTTAATTACAAAGGCCGTGTATGCAAATGGAATATGTAAAAGATCATAGAGATTATTTAAAACGGGAACTAAAGCAGCGATCAGATCGTCGCCCACTGTATTCTCAACGTGCCTTCGCCCGCGATTTAGGACTTAGCCCGTCTACGTTAGTCGAATATCTTAATGGCAAACTGATGTTATCGGTCGGACGAGTTTCGATGTTAAGTAAAAAAATGGGTTTATCCAATGAACAAAAACAGCACTGGGTGGATTTGATCACGACTAATCAAACAAAAGATATTGAAAAGAAAAAAGTCAG
>JAYVAZ010000529.1:0-8010 GCA_043750675.1 Pseudobdellovibrionaceae bacterium
GCGCGGTTGTAGCCGCCGTTGGTTCGCTATCGATAGCCCGGTTAAGATTGGCTACGGCTGTTAACTTTGAAGAATTTCAAGGTCCCTTGGAAATACTCAGTCTATCGGGAACACTTTCGATAGATGCAGTACACCTTCATATTTCCTTAGCCGACAAAAACGGTCATTGTATCGGTGGGCATTTAGTCGACGGTTGTCTCATTTATACGACAGCAGAACTTATACTGTTGGCCCTAGCTAATTACGAATTTACGCGAGTTCTGGATTCGCAAACGGGCTACAAAGAATTAGATATTAAAGTCTCAAAATAAAACGCCCTTTTTAATTAAACTGAAAACCTTTTAATCACTCCATTTAACATAACGATATATTTACAAAATAAATAAGAAAATCCTCAGACCAAAGTTCGTACCGCCGATAAGTGTATTAAGTAAATTAAGAACGCGAGTTAAAAAGGGAGATCCGATGAAACTTATTAAAGTGTTAATGTCATTATTTATGATGATTTCTTTGGTGTTTTTTACCAGCATTACCGAAGCAAAACCGCATAAGAATGGAAAAAAACACGAAAAAACATTAAAAAAGAAAACGACAGCTGAAAAGAAAAATAAAAAATCCAGCAAATCAGCTAAAAATGAATCTAAAAAATCAAAGTCACACAAAACAGCTAAAGCAGACGGAAAGTCTAAAAAAACTGTTGCCAAAAACGGCCGCACCGGAAAACAGAAGGCAGCCGAATACTTAAAAAAATCAAAACGCGGCGTTGCTAGCGATCACTAAAGATTTTTTTTTAGAATCTGCGCACAGAAAAAAAGGAGCTTTCGCTCCTTTTTTTATTCGATCACAGTGGTCCCGCCATTTGCAGTAGGTAAAACATAAGAAATGAGCTCATTAAAAAGATCCACCACTTCGACGCTTGCATCATCCTTCGCCTGATAAACTTCTAATGCTCTTCTTAATTTTGGTTCAGCAAAACGACCTAAAGTGTCCGGATCAAATAAATACCCATTACGAATCACCATGTTGATAATTTCGCTTTCTTCCACATCCAAAAGGACTTCAATTCGTCCGACAAAAGCACGGGCCAGCTCAATAGGCTGTGGGACAATCTGCATTGGTAAAATAGACTCCACTTCATTTCTAGGTAAGATATAGAGTAATCTTAATCCCGGAACTTTGAAGTAGCCATTCTCCCAAGTTGCGATCATTGCCAAGGCCTCATCCGCAAACAAGCCTGAATCCGTTAGGTCATGCGCTAACATCGCCTTCAAGGAATGCATCGGGAAGACTTTGCCATGGCCAGATGTGATTTCAGCAATCCGCGAAGCATTAATTCGGGTTGTATGCCCTGCAGACAAACCATGAACAGGAACACCAAACACTTGTCCCGTCGCACTGACGTTGATCAAGTAAGCAACTGGAATGGCAGTTCCGCTGATAGGAATTTCAATATTCAAATTGCCATCTTTCGAAGTCATTTGAAATCGCGGATTAAACTGTCCCAAACCACGATAGAAGATAAATTTTTCGTACTCGGGCTTGTTGCCGTTTGCCACTTGAATAAAGTTGCTATCAACATTACGCGCATACGAATAAATATTACTCTCTGCAATTTGTGGAATATAAGTTGTGTAATCAGCAAGCGTCAATTTAGGAATGACGTTTAAATCAAATTGAACCGCGCCATTACTTAACACAGTCGCCTCCGCACCAGGAGTTGAAATCGTAGGCCCTGGAAAGGTTTGACTGATGACTCCTAGGGGAAACTGCACATTTACTTTTACTGGGATGCTATTTATCGAATCATTATAAAAGTAAATAACTGGAGTTTCCATTTTTTGGGTAATCACATTCGCGCGCAAAACTCGGCAGTGGATGTTTTTATCGCAAAGGTCATCATCGGGAAATGGAAACACAGGAGGTGGCGGATTGACCGAAAAACTTCCGGTGACAACCTCTCCTAATCCATGAATAAAACCCGGGAGTTTTTCGTCCTCGTGATACAATCCATTCTGAGTTTTTCCGTTCGAACCGATGACAGATGTGAAAGTACCCCATTCGTGCACCTTAAATTCTGCCCTCGCAGTTTGAGTTAATAATAGAACCATCAATATACTATTTATGTGCTTCATAGGCACTCCTTTCGTTGTGCCTATTTTTTAGCCTTTTTTTGTTGATAAAAAAATTGAATAATTGTAAACAATTGTTAACTTTTGGTAATAATTAATAATCGAGCTGATATGAACATAAAAAGACTAGAATACTTTTATACGTTGGCACAAACCGGGAATATGGCAAAGGCCAGTGAACTCCTCTACATTAGCCCACCGGCCCTTTCCAAATCAATGAAGCTGTTAGAGCAAGAACTTGAAGTTCGCCTTTGGGTTCGCGACGGTCGAAAAATGATTTTGACTGATGCTGGGAAAAACTTGTTTAAACGAACACCACACTTGATCGAAGAAATTAAGATCATCAAAGACTCTCTTAACGAAAAAAGTAATCCGGCCAAACCCACTCGGATTGGCACATTTGAAGTTTTTTCGACTTACTTCCTATCGTTCTTGGACAGACTAGAATGGAAGTCGCAACCTTTGGAACTGCAGGAACTATTACCTGGGGAAGTAGAAAGGTACGTCGCTAACGGGGAAATTGATTTAGGGATAACTTATATGCCCATCCCTGATCCGCAGTTGGATTTCCTTAAAGTCACTTCTATTGAAATGGGTGTATTTACCAAAGCCGATGCCTTTAAGGGTGTTGCACAGTCGGATCTACCTTTTGTAATTCCAATTATGCCACTGCAGGGAGTTCCCACGAAAGTGCGTGGATTGGATGGCTGGCCCGAGGACGCCTACCATCGCAAAGTTCTTCATAAAGTCACATTGCTAGAGTCCGCATTAGAATTATGTCGGCAAGGGCGCGTGGCGGGCTATTTTCCGGCATTTATCGTTCACGAACATAACAAGAAAGTAAAAGAAGAATTTCGTTTGGAAAGAAGAAAATCTCCTTATTCCAATCGGGTCTGCAAAGCCGATGTTTACCTTGTGAAGCGCAAATCAGATGAAGAATCGAATACAGCCAAACAACTGGCAAAAGCGCTAAGACTAATTTGCCATCCCTAGGCCAGAATGCGAATTACGCTAAGAGACTTTTAAAGAAACTTTTCGCATGCTTAAATTAGGTTTTAAAACTTAAGGAGCTTTGCATGAAAATTTTTTCGGTTTTGTTAGTTATGTTCGCGGTGAATTTCGCAGTAGCGGAAAATAATTTAAAAATGTATTATAAAAACGAAGATATCGCTAAAATCATCGAAACTTATTCGAAGGCTTCTGGGCAAAAATTTATTGTCGACCCAGCAGTACGCGGAAAAATTTCTATTTTCTTACAGCAGTCGGTTTCGGTTGAGGAGGCCTTCAATCACCTTTCCTCGGCTTTGGCGATAAATGGGTACGCCATCAGTAAACAAGGCGACACCATGATCGTAAAGACGGCTCGAAATATTCAGAGAGACTTAATTGAAGTTAGCTCTGAAAAACCCAGCATGAAACCAGAACGAATGTACACTTGGGTTTATCAGGTAAAAAATATTCCTGCCGAAGGCATAAACCGCGACCTTCGTATTTTAACTTCTAAAGATGGGGAAATGGTCACTTTGGCAAATACAAATCAGTTGTTTATAACCGATTGGACTTCGAATTTAAATCGCATTGCAGCCATTGTAACCCAAATTGATATTCCCGTTGATGCCGCTACCGCTAAAATTGTAGAAGCGGCCAAAAAGGAAGAAGCCCGAAATAAATCGCAAAATGGAAAAAAAACCGAAGATAATTAGTTACCCATCGCTTTTCGTAATTCCGCCATCTTTTCGGGGATTACACGATGATTTTTATCCGAAACGCTAGTGTTGACGACGACGTAATCCAGGTAAGGTAAAAGTTCTTTAATATTATCTACCCCAACTCCGCTGGCTGCACCCATTGGGTAATCACCAATCACTTTACGGACCTTGGCGGCTTTATGCCAGTCAGTAGCCACACCAGTTTTTGGACCAGTTATGATAATACCGTCCACCCATCCCATCGCTTGTAATGCTGATTTTTCAATCGTTTTGGACGCATCAACTGGCGTTGAATATTTCATGTGAATACCGCTAATGTAGAACACATCTTTGGGTTTGTAACTTTCGATTGAATGCAAACTGGTCTCTTTAGCTTCATTGATCAAATCAACCCCAGAAAAATCAGTCCAGGCAATTTGCATATGATGTTTCTTTGCTAACTCAAAAGTTTCTTTGAAAGTATAAAGATTTTCGTCAGGCCCTAGAAAATTCACACCCATGACATTGTTAGGATAACGTTTACGGAGTTCGCCAAGAATCTCGTCTAACTTTTTAAAATCGCTTCCTTCGTAAATAACTGCATCGGCTCCATTTGCCATCGCGTTGTCCATGTCTTGAATACACTCTTGCAATCCAGCATTAGTATATCCCACAAACCAAATTTTCTTTTTATGAGTTCCCAGCTTTGGAAGGAGCGTTTTAGGATGGATAAAGTCAGTGGGTTCATTACCGGGCGTATTCATAGTGGCACATCCTGTGGAAATTATTAGGAGTAGATTCAAGGCGAAAAACAAAAAGACGTTTAAAAGTTTTTTCATGGCGCCAATTCTATGAATATTTGCACGGAACACAAGAAAATAAAAAAAGGCTAACGTGTGTTAGCCTTTTTTGAATTTGTTAAATTTAACAATTAACTAATTACGGAGTAACTACTACAGCCGGAGGGACAACCACGACTGGGGCGTCAGTACCCGCTCCAATGATGCGGTTTAAAATCCATTCAAAGTAGAAAGGAACTTTTGTGTAGATTCCATGGTGACGGCATGGGCCATCGCCTCGGCTAGTTAAACCCATCAATTTTAACTTACCATCTTTTTCAACGAAGATAGGTCCACCAGAATCACCGTTGCAAGTTCCTGATTTCGTTTCATCAGTTAAGAACTCGCTGGCACTGATTTGAACGACTGGGGCTTTCGTTTCTTTCATGATTCCATCGAAATCACCATTGTGATCTAAACCGAAACCAACCATAAGAACTGAATCACCAGATTTTAAATCAGAATCGTCAGCAATAGGAGCCGGTTCGAAACCAGCTGGAAGATCGCCTTCGAATTCAATTAAAAGAATATCGTTATTAATGCCCATTGTATCGCCACCCATACACTCATCTTTTTCACAATAAGCTTCGTGGCGGATTAAGTTTTTGATTTTACGGGATTCAGCTTTGTTATCAAATGCATTCAAACTAAAAGTAACCTGACTGTCGGTCATGGCTTCTGTACAGTGCGCAGCCGATACTACGTGATGTTTATCAATGATTACACCGGTGCAATACGCATCGCCTTTGGGGCCAAGGGCCACTGTCCACTTGGTTACTTGTTCGTCGGCTTTAACGACCGTTCCGTGCGTAATAGAGTTTGAATTAGAACCATCAGCAACGTTAGTTGATAACTTCTGAGTGTTACAAGCTGCTAATGCTAAAACCGAAAGAACTAAAAGTAAGCTTTTCAAAATCCCCTCCTATGAAAAACCAATGAACAGGAAACTAGTTTTTACTGGCGAAATTGTCAAATTGTTGTGCACCCTTAGCTGGACAATAATTCTTATGGAACCCATTAAAAAATACTTATAGGTGCAGTTCCGACCATGTAAAAAACGACTTTTCCCTCTCAAAACGTACCCTTTTTGGAACCAGTTTGGATGAACTCTTCCCTGCGTTTTTGATGATTTTCAACCTTGGAAATCTTTTCTTGGAACCAAATAACTGTAAAATTTTCATGACTGTTCAAAAGAAAGTTATCTAAATTATAAACACTTTCACAGCGTTTCCGGCCCTATTTCAGAGTCTTCTGGGCGTGCTTTTGGAATCAATGGATATTGGCGTAACTTTAGAAAATTCTCGGCTTCCGAGCCCGTTACGACCGAATAAGCTATCTCTGAGTTCGTTGAGGCAAAGCCATGATCGGTGAAAACATTTTTCTTATCAGTATAGTTTAAAAAACCGGTAAAGAAGTCAAAACGGTTAGGTCCCTTGATTGCGCCGCCACGATCGCGAACCATGAAGTACCCCTTGTGCCGTTCACCATTAGGTAACAGAACATCGCGCATTTCCTTTATAAAGATAACTTCGCCGGCTTTATGGTAAGCAAGATCGGCCGCAACCGAATAATAAGGATCTAAACAAATGTTCTGCACTCCGTAACCGAAACGACAAGGGGTTTTGGCGTCCAAAACGGTGAATCGGGGCTCGCCATTGACCTTATGAGTGTAATTGATAATCTTATAATTGGGTTCAGCCTTAAGGGCACAGGTTCCCTCCATCGTACATTCGTTATAAGACTTCGTGCAAACTTCAGCGATCACTTTGCCTGACCCATCCAAAATTTTGCTTTTCTGAGTACAGGCAGCGGATGGATCGATTGTGCGAATATAATAAATTGATGGACTGGCGTAAGATTCTTCGTTGACAGCGCTTTCGCCGGTTCTGCCACAACCCATCTGTAGAAAAGCGGTTAAATAAAGCAATACTTTAAAGTTTATTTTTGTCCCCACATTACCCCCTTGATACCCCAAACGTATCCTTATCAATATCGATGCCCCACTTTTTTAAGATAAAAAGAAATGCCGTCGATTTGTTAACAATAAGGCCTTTAATTGTTTCATGGATTTGTATTTATTTTCAAGAATCAAATGGCCTATGTGTACAATGTTTTTGAGCAGCCGTTTTTGGGCACAGTTTAATTTCATAGAATTGAACAAATGTGTTGTAATCAATGGAATTTATTATGACGATAGGTCTTCAAATAAAGAATTTTAAATGGAGTTAAAATGAGAAACCTAAATCAAGTATTGATCACTTTATTTTTGGGGATGGCGATAGCCAGTTGTACATCTTCAACATACCGTCAACCCAGTGCTGAAGCAGCAGCGACTGGCCACGAAGCCAAATCCGAAACCAATCAGCCTTACTACCACTCTGATCGTACTGAACAGATTTTCACAAATATCATGAGCGAAGCTAGTAACGGCGAAAAATCGCAACGTTATGAACATTACATCGATCGCCAGCGAGGTGTTTATTACGCGGCTCAAAACCTTTTGCGAAAGTTCGATGCGGAATTGGACAAAATGTATAAGCTGAAATTAAAAAAAGGAACTTTGACTAAAGATGAAAAGGAACCTTTCTTTAAAATGCGTTTTGAAATGAATAGTGCCTGGGCATTTTCAGAACGAAATTTACACGAACTGTTAGATATTTATCGTACCGTTTTAGAGTGCGCGAATAATCCCCAACACCCAAACAACGTTCCTTGTAGTTGGATTCTTTCGAACACGGATAAACGTTTAGCTAAAGTTTGGAAGTTGGGCCAAGAACGCGCCTCTATAATATCTTTGGCACAAGAGCTTGAAGTTGTTCATGCTGATGTTTTATCAGCTAATCCCGGCGCACGTGTTCCTAATTTGAGTGCTTATTCAAATCCTCCTAAAGCAGTTGCAACCAAGGCTTATCAGGATACGTCCAAATACTTGAGTGGCCGCAAGGTTACAACGTTAGATACTTTCATTAATAGTGAGTGGGAAAAGTTCAAAAATGAAAACAATAATTCTGAACTTTACGATGCCCTTTACAATGATGAAGAGAAACGTGAACCAAATGCTTTAGATACTTTGTACCCCGATCCAGCCGGAAATGGCCACGTTACGGGAAATCGCTTTCCTAAAGGTCACTGGGCAATGACTTTTGATGATGGTCCGCACCCTACTCACACACAAGGGATGTTTAATGCACTTAAAGAAGCTAAAATCATTGGTACTTTCTTTTGGTTATCACAAAACATTAAACTTTATCCACAATTGGTAAAAGATGCGAAAGAGAAATACGGTTACTTCCGCGCCAGCCATTCTTACACTCATGCTAATTTACCAAAGTTAAATGATGCTGATTTACGGCA
>JAYVAZ010000530.1:0-3615 GCA_043750675.1 Pseudobdellovibrionaceae bacterium
ATACGTCTCAATTCAATACAAAATATGAACCAATCTATTAGCCGAAACATTGGCTTCAAGTTACAATATATGTAAGTCTTAGTACATGGCACAAGGAGGGATCTATGGCCACAAAGATCGATTTCCAATCCATAGTTAAAAATTGGCAGAGTCATCATGGAATTTATAATGCGGGCTGGACTGGTAGTTTCCAGGATTACTTAGAGCTAATTAAACAAAATCCTAAAATTTCAAGAAATGCCTTTCAGCGCATGTATGATCTGGTTATTGAGGCAGGCACTGAAGAGTACATTGATTTTAAAAAACAAATTGTTCGTTACAAATTTTTTGACGATGCGAAAAATAACGGTAAAGATGCCGTTTTTGGATTAGATGTACCACTAATGAAGTTAGTAAATGTTTTGCGATCTGCGGCCTTAGGGTACGGGACTGAAAAACGTGTTATTCTACTTCACGGTCCCGTAGGAAGTGCGAAATCAACTATTTGCCGTATGCTTAAAAAAGGCGTAGAAGCCTATTCAAAAACCGAAACTGGTCAGATGTATACATTTGAGTGGATAGATGATCATGGTTCCCTAAATGGGTTGTTTGGAAAAGACGTTAAAGTATTTGAGACTCCGATGCATGAAGAGCCTTTGCTTTTAATTCCAGAAGAAATGCGCGCACAAGTTTGCGACCAGATCAATAAAGGCCAAGAAGGTACCTTCCGCGTAGCGATTGAAGGTGAATTAAGTCCACCTAGCCGTTATATTTTTAAATGTTTGATGGATAAGTATGAAGGTGACGTGATGAAAGTTCTTAATCACGTACGTGTAAAACGTTTAGTTTTATCGGAAGCGGACCGGATAGGAATCGGAACCTTCCAACCTAAAGACGAAAAAAATCAAGATTCAACTGAATTAACTGGTGATATTAACTATCGTAAAATTGCTGAATACGGATCAGATTCTGATCCTCGTGCCTTTAATTTTGATGGTGAATTCAACGTAGCTAATCGTGGAATGATCGAGTTTGTTGAGGTTCTTAAGTTAGACGTGGCATTCTTGTACGACTTGTTAGGCGCTTCGCAAGAACATAGAGTAAAACCTAAAAAATTCGCGCAAACTCATATCGATGAAGTAATTATTGGTCATACCAATGAACCAGAGTATCGCCGACTTCAAGATAATGAATTTATGGAAGCCTTAAGAGATAGAACAGTTAAAATCGATATTCCGTATATTACTAAATGGAAAGACGAAATTAATATCTATAAGAAAGATTTTAATTCGCAAAAAATGCGCGGAATTAGTATTGCTCCGCACACCATTGAAATGGCGGCGATGTGGGCATTGCTTACCAGATTGGAAAAACCTAAAAAGGCCAATCTGACCAGATTACAGAAACTAAAATTATATAATGGAAAAACGTTGCCTAATTATACAGAGGATAACGTTAAAGAATTAAGAAAAGAAACGGTTCGTGAAGGACTTGAAGGGATTTCACCACGCTACATTCAGGATAAACTTTCGAATGCTTTGGTGGCTGCTCAGCAGAACAACAAAGGAAGTGTCAATCCTTTCATGGTCCTTAACGAGCTAGATGGAGGCTTAAAGAATCATTCATTAATTTCGAGTGAAGAAATTAAGTCTGATTACAAAGAACTTCTTGGAATCGTTAAACAAGAGTACGAAGAAATTATCAAAGCCGAAGTTCAGCGCGCGATTAGCGCTGATGAAAGTGCTTTACAAAGACTTTGTGCCAATTACATCGACAACGTGAAGGCCTACACCCAGAAGGAAAAAGTTAGAAATAACTTTACCGGAATGGATGAGGAGCCGGATGAAAGAATCATGCGTTCAATCGAAGAGAAGATTGAAATTCCGGAATCTCGTAAAGAAGATTTCCGTCGAGAAGTGATGAACTACATTGGTGCTTTGGCGATTGAAGGCAAGAAATTCAACTATAAGATGAATGAACGTCTTCATAAAGCCCTGGAATTGAAGTTATTTGAAGATCAAAAAGATAGTATCAAATTAACTTCGTTAGTTTCTTCGGTAACCGATAAAGATACTCAAGAAAAGATCGATATCGTTAAAACTCGTCTGATCAAAGACTTCGGATACGACGAAATTTCAGCCACGGATGTGTTACACTACGTCGCAAGTATATTTGCAAGAGGTGACATCAAGAAGTCTTGATGTCTAAAAACTTATGTCAATTAAAGAAGACCACAATCGGTTTCGTGACATTATTAAGGGTAAGATCAAGCAAGACTTTAAGCGTTTTATTTCACAAGGTGAAATGATAGGTAAACGCGAAAAGGATTACGTTAAAATTCCGTTGCCTTCGATCGAAATCCCAACATTTAGATATGGCCCGAAACAAAAGGGTGGGGTTGGTCAAGGCGAAGGTAAACCAGGCGATGCCGTTGGTGATCCGGATCAACAGCCCGGAGCCGGGCAACCAGGAAACGATGCCGGCCAGCATATTTTGGAAGCCGAATTTTCCATTGATGAATTGGCCGAAATTTTGGGTGAGAAGTTAGAACTTCCTAATATTCAGCCTAAAGGTTCGAAAAATATCCAATCAACAAAAAATAAGTTTACTGGAATGGCGCCAGTTGGTCCCGAAGGATTAAGACATTTTAAGTCTTCTTATAAACGAGCCTTAAAAAGATCGATTTCCTTGGGTTCTTATAATCCAAAAGATCCCATTGTCATTCCGATTCGAAGAGATTTTCAATATCGTTCTTACAAACCAGTAACCACTCCACAGACCAAAGCGGTCGTAATTTACATGATGGACGTTTCGGGATCGATGGGTGACGAACAAAAAGAAATAGTAAGATTAGAAAGTTTTTGGATTAATGCTTGGTTACGCAAACATTACAAAGGATTAGAAACAAGATTCATTATTCACGATGCGGCAGCAAAAGAAGTCGATGAAGATACTTTTTTTAGAACCAGCGAATCGGGTGGAACTTTAATTAGTTCGGCCTACAAACTTTGCCAACAAATTATCGAAGAAGATTATCCTGTTAACGAATGGAATATCTACCCATTTCATTTTTCCGATGGTGATAATTGGAGTGGCGAAGATACGCGACTTTGTTCAAGATTAATCAAAGAATTTTTCTTACCCAACTGCAACGTCTTTTGTTACGGGCAAGTGGAAAGCAAATACGGTAGTGGTCAGTTTTTAAAAGACCTTCAAAAAGAATTTCCCGGTGATGATCGAATTATTTTATCGCAAATCGAAAACAAAGATAAAATCATGGATTCGATAAAGGACTTTTTAGGAAAGGGGAAATAGGATGGCTAATTTAACCCCTGAACTAGAGGCCGAAAGAGTAAAAATTTGCAAAATTGCTAAAGAAGCCGGTCTAGATTGTTTTGAGACTATTTTCGAATTAATTACCTACGATCAGATCAATCAATTTGCTGCCTACGGTGGATTCCCCGTAAGGTACCCGCATTGGAAATTTGGGATGGAATACGAACATCTTTCCAAATCTTATGAGTACGGATTATCTAAAATTTACGAAATGGTTATTAATACCGATCCTTGTTACGCCTACCTAATGGAAGGCAATATGATGATGGATCAAAAATTGGTAATGGCGCACGTTTATGG
>JAYVAZ010000531.1:0-4645 GCA_043750675.1 Pseudobdellovibrionaceae bacterium
GATGCGATAAAATTTCTACCAGGTAAGGAATGTTTGTATGAACACCAAAAATAATAGTCTCATTTAGAACACGAATCATTTTTTGAATAGCGCGAGTGCGGGTTTCATCCCAAACAATAATTTTAGCAATCATCGGATCGTAATAGGGCGTAATAATATCGCCGGCTTCAAATCCAAACTCAAAACGTCGTCCTGGTCCCTCCGGGAAGTAGACTTTGTGTAATTTACCAGTACTGGGAATTCCACCTTCATAGGACTTTTCGGCGTACAAACGACACTCAATACTATGCCCGCGTGGCGCCATCTGATTTTTATCCAACCAAGCCAACTCCCCCTTTGCGGTCAGGATTTGGGCCTTCACTAAATCCACGCCCATTACTAACTCGGTTACGGGATGTTCTACTTGTAAACGAGTATTTACTTCTAATAGATAGAACTGACCATCTTGCAGTAAAAACTCGACAGTGCCGGCACTTTGATATTTAGCAGCCTCCGCAATTAAAATCGCCGCTTCGCCCATTTTACGACGTAATTCTAAATCTAAACTGGGGGACAAGGCTTCCTCAATAATTTTTTGATGACGGCGCTGCACAGAACATTCACGGTCAAAAAGGTGAATCACTTTACCGGTGCAATCGCCAAATATTTGAAACTCAATATGTTTGGCCCTATCTAGATATTTTTCCAAAAATACTTTTTCCGAGCCAAAGGCAGATTTAGCTTCCCTTTGCGCAGACTCGATTAATTCTTTAGCTTCCTCTTTGCTACGAAGGACTTTCATTCCACGACCACCGCCACCGGCTGCGGCCTTGACGATTACCGGGAAACCAATTTCTTCCGCACGTTTAACTAAATGTGATACCTCTTGGGTGTTGCCCTGATATCCAGGAACCAATGGCAGACCCAATTTTTTAGCCAACGCCTTACAATGTACTTTATCACCTAAGGTACGAATTGCGGCGCTACTGGGTCCGATAAAAATAATACCAGCCTTTTCACAAGCTTCCGCAAAGTCAGCATTTTCTGATAGAAAACCAAATCCAGGATGAACCGCTTCGGCTCCCGAAGCCTTAATTCCTTGGATATTAGCACCGATATTTAAATAACTTTCGTTCGTAGGCGCAGGCCCAACGCAGATCTTTTTATCGGCCATCCGATAAGCGCGCGACCCCATATCCGCTTCCGAATGCAATAATACCGTCTTAATGCCTAACTCTTGGCAGGCCCGAATAATTCTAACCGCAACTTCGCCTCGGTTAGCTATCGCAATAGTTTTTATTGTTTTCATTCTTTTCCTTCAGTGCCAGGCCCTAAATCATTTTCCAAGACGGGTTACGCTTTTGTAAGAAACTTTTAATGCCGTCTTGACCTTCTTTGCTAACTCGTCTTTCCGAAATAACTTTAGTCACCAAAAGTTTTTGATTTTTGTTTGCATTTACTTTTTGCAACAACTTTTTTGTCGCGGCAACAGCTTCAGGCCCACTATCATTAAATAATTTAATCTTTTCGATGACCACTTTTTCAAATTCGGCTGCAGTGGCTTTGAAATGAACTAAACCCATTTGGATAGCGCGAGTTACATCGAAAGCCTCGGCACTTAACATAAAGGGCTGCACTTGCGCCAAACTAACTTTCTCTAAAATAAATTCACTAATAACCGCCGGCGCGATTCCCAATTTCACTTCGCTAAAACAAAAGGTGGACTCTTGATCAGCAATTACTAAATCGGCACAGGCCAAAAAACCCAAAGCGCCACCATACATTCCACCATGAACGGCTGCAATGACCGGCACTGAACTGCTTCGGACAGCCGCAAACATTTCATATAGTTTGGCCGAATCCTTTTTATTCTTCTCTAAATTGTATTTAACCATCTCTTGCATCCAGTTCAGATCAGCCCCTGAACAAAATGTTTTTCCTTCACCACGCAAAACGATGCAGCGGATATCCTTCAGTTGATTTAATTTTTTAAAAGCTTCTGTAATTTCGGCAATCATTTTTGGATGGAATGAATTTCTAACTGCCGGTCTGTTCAATCGTACCACAGCATGATGATGTTTCTTTTCAACAAGTATGGATTCAAAGTCAGTTAGGTACATTGATTTTTTCATAGGTTCTGCTTTCAAAAATTACATTCTAAAAACGCCTTGTTGAATTTCACCCCAGCGTTTACCAAGACTTGCTGAAATTCCCAAAGCTAAAACTTTTCGAGTATCCACCGGATCAATTACCCCATCATCCCATATTCGGGCCGTAGAATAATAAGCCGAACTTTCATGTTCATATTTTTCCAGAGTAGGTTGCTTAAACTGCTTTTGTTGCTCTTCAGTCATTGTTTCTTTTTTTGCCGCCAGTTGGTCCAATTTTACGGTCAACAATACATTGGCAGCTTGTTCACCACCCATAACGGAAATCTTGGCGTTCGGCCACATCCACAATTGCCGTGGCTGAAAGGCACGTCCGCACATTCCATAGTTGCCAGCGCCGTAAGAGCCTCCAATAACAACAGTAAACTTCGGGACTCGGGCATTGCTAACGGCCATAACCATCTTCGCCCCATGTTTGGCGATGCCTTCGTTTTCGTATTTTCGGCCCACCATAAATCCGGTGATATTTTGTAAAAATACTAAGGGAATTTTTCTTTGTTCGCATAGTTCGATAAAGTGAGTCGCTTTCAAAGCGCTTTCGCTGAATAACACGCCATTATTTGCAATGATCCCTACCGGGAATCCCCAAATGTGGGCAAATCCACAAACTAAAGTTTTTCCAAAATTGGCTTTGAATTCGTGCATCTTACTGCCATCAACAACTCGGGCAATAATTTCTCGAACATCGTAAGGAACTCGCGCATCTCGGGAGATAATTCCGTAAATCTCCTGCGCAGAATAAATCGGTTCTTCTTTGGGTAGCATATTCAGATTTTCTATTTTTTGCCTATTCAAGTGCGAAACAATTTCGCGTGCAATCCCGATGGCTTCTTCATCATCATCCGCATAATGATCAGTCACTCCGCTGACTTCGGTGTGAACAATAGCTCCACCTAAATCTTGGGCACTGACTTCTTCCCCGGTGGCGGCTTTTACTAGGGGCGGTCCGCCTAAGAAAATAGTTCCGTTTTCTTTCACAATAATGTTTTCATCACTCATCGCTGGTACGTAGGCACCGCCGGCAGTACAACTTCCCATAACAATTGAAATCTGCGGAATATTAGCGGCAGACATACGCGCCTGATTATAAAAAATTCGGCCAAAATGATCACGATCGGGAAACACTTCTGCCTGCAAAGGCAAAAAGGCGCCGCCACTGTCGACTAAATATAAACAGGGCATTCCATTTTCCATCGCAATTTCTTGTGCACGTAAATGTTTTTTTACCGTGATAGGAAAATAAGTACCGCCTTTTACCGTGGCATCGTTGGCAACGATCACGCAAGGCACACCCTTGATAATACCCATTCCGGTGATGATACCTGCAGAGGGCGCCTGGTCTTCATACATTTCAATGGCAGCTAGGCTGGAAAATTCCAAAAACCCAGAACCTTGATCACATAAAGCATCGACACGTTCCCGTGCAGTCAATTTTCCACGCGACTTATGTTTTTGAATGGCGTCTTTCCCTCCACCCTGTTTTACTTTTTCTAACTTAGAACGAAATTTTTGTAGGACTTCGCTATAAGCCAAATAATTTTGTTTAAAGTCAGAGCTTTGGGTTTCGGTTTTTGATTCAATTGCGGGCATACTATGTCAACTTTTTTATATTTTGGTACTTTACTGTCGTAACTAAATCGATTTCTGCAATCAACTTTTGATCCAAATCAAAACACTGGAATTTGTTTAGTAGCTCGGCTGAATTTTTTCGAGACAGATCTAAAAATAAATCTTCTCTTAATACTTCGGTAAATTCACCGCGCAAACGCACTTCCGATTTAGTTTTCGCCACCATATTAAGCTGCATAGACTTAGTCAATAAAGTTGGTTGGCCATCGGTAAACTGCCTACCGGTCAGTAGACGATTGGCCAATAAAGCCGCTTCTACGATGGCAGATTCAGAAGGTTTTTTTTCGCCTGATAAAGGAATCACAACTTCGACATTTTTTTTGCCTAATTTACTGACTCGAAGACCGTAAAAAAGAGGCGCCGGCATAATCAAATCTAACGCATGGCTTAAGATTTGATGAGAGCCCTTTTCCTTCAAATTTAGGATCTGCTCTAAAAGTTGATCTTTGAGACCTTTTATCGTTATGTTTTGTTGAAAAATTTGTTTCACCATGGTTATCTACTTAAGCAAAATTACTACGATAATTCAAGCGAGGAAGCTATGAAGTATTTAAGCGCCATCATTTTTACGGCTGCCTTGGTTTGGTCATGGAATGTCATTCACAGCAAATCGGCGTTAAGCAACGATACACACACTGGAATCCAACAACGACTTGCGCAACTTATTATTGATACAGTTAAAGCAAAAAAACCGGCCGCAACTGAAATTACGGTAGTTAAAATTTGGACTGAACCGGTAACAGATACTGAAGTTCGTGCCATTTTTCATTACAGCTTTAAAGAACCTACAGAAGACGGATCTTTTTCGGTTTCACAAATTTCTGGTGAAGGCATTTTAGATCATCAGCCAGACGATGGCAGCGGAAACG
>JAYVAZ010000532.1:0-3806 GCA_043750675.1 Pseudobdellovibrionaceae bacterium
CTTCTACGGCATTCGTGCAACAGCAATTAAAAAATGGTTTAGCCATGATGCCAACATATCAAACTGCAGTTGAGCTGTTCAAAGTTCAAGCGCAGGCCATTGCCGCCCATTTTGCTGATCATCAAGCCAACGCGGTAACAATGGCGTTGCCTAGAAATGGAAAATCTGGCGCAGAAACCAGCGGTCGTCCTCAGCGAAGCGATTTTGATATTACTGAACCGGCTAGTTTAGATGAAAAATATCCAGCAGGTATTAAACCTGATTCTAATTTGAATGGTCGTGATCACGACGAAGCCTCTTCTTTTGTGTACGAACGCAAAGCCGGACAAAAATTAGCCAAACATGGTTATGATGTTCGTTTTTCTAGTGATGAAAACCTATTTGACCCGGAAACGCGAAGAATGGTTCTAGAGGCCAGAAGAGTTTGGGGATTACCACATAATGCAAACTTCGATTTATTAGTCGAAGGAAAACCTTTTGATGTTTACGCTCCGAAAGAAAAAACGACGATTCCAAATATGGTCCAAGCCATCAAAGAAAAATCGGAAAAACAAACCGGACATCTAGTTCTGTACGCACGTGAAGGTAGCGGATTGGCCGATCCAAAATACGTTCAATTGCTGCGTTCTTTTTTACGAGAAGGATCGGCGAACGGGCGATTAAATAGTTTGCAGGAAGTTTTGGTAGTACAAAATGATGGATCGATATTGCGAATATTTCCTGCGGAACCACCACGCCGAAACTAAATAAGTTTCCCAAAAATTAACCTATTAATTTTCAAATTATTTCTGTCATTCGACTAACCGGTACAAACTGGACCTGAGTCCCATAAGGGATGCTTCACCGCATTCTCAAGGAGGGAATCGTGCCTAACAAACTCAATACTCAGCAAACTGCCCAGGTAATCCCGATCAGGAAGACTGTAAAAAAATCGCAAGGTCCTTTAAAAGATAACGTTTTGTATTTCAAAAGGACCGACCCAAAGAAACCATATCTAAAAAATATGTCTAAGTTTATCTTGCTGTTTTTGTTAGCGCAAAGTTTCCTGCTGGTAAGTTGTGCTAATAAAGAAGACATTCATCAGCAAGCAGTAAAAGAAAATGATTCTAAAATCGAAGCCCAACTTATTTATGGCGATGATAATCGACTAGAAAATTATCAGGCTTCTACTGCGCTTCAATTATTGGCCGCCAGCACAGTTGCTTTAGTTGATGCTAGTGACTTAACAAGTAGTTCAACCGGTCAGCAAATTCTGTCCGGTGAAAATTTTGGATCGGCTTATAATTTGTGTGCGTCCGAGCCATTCCGTGAACAAACATCAGGTGCGTTTTGTTCGGGATCATTGGTAGGGCCAGATACCGTCATAACAGCTGGTCATTGTATTACCGATGCCAATGGTTGCGCCAAAGTGCGATTTGTTTTTGATTTTGCATTAAATCAGGCTGGTGTTGAACGAAAGTCATTTTCAGCAAACGATGTTTATGGTTGTAAACAAATTGTTGCGCGTGACCAGCAAAGCGCCGGTCCAGACTACGCGGTTATTAAACTAGACCGTCCCGTGGTTGGTAGAACGCCATTGAAATTTCGCAAACAGGGAGTGGTCAACGTAGGCGATGATCTAGTAGTCATCGGACATCCCGCTGGACTTCCGCAAAAAATAGCTGGCGGAGCAAAGGTTCGTTCAGTTCAAGCCGGTTTCTTCGTGGCTAACCTGGATACCTACGGTGGAAACTCGGGTTCAGCCGTTTTCAACCTAAGTAACGGAGTTATTGAAGGAATTCTTGTACGCGGAGATAATGATTTTGTTTCGCAAGGCAGTTGTATGGTTTCCAATCGTTGTACAGATGCCGGTTGCCGAGGCGAAGACGTCACTAGACTAGACGTACTGGCAAGGCTAATTCCAGATAACACTACACCGGTAGATCCTGATCCCGTATTAGACGAAGTTTTTAATTCCACTGTGGCCTTAGTGATTCCCGATTCGCCTAAAGCCGGCGTAAAAAGTAATTTGGTTGTTAGTTCGGCTCCGAAAGGTAGACAGGTCCAGGTAAAAATTGATTTGGTTCATACTTACAAAGGGGACCTATTAGTAGAGTTGCTAAGTCCAGATGGAAAAGTAGTCATTTTGCACAATCGAAGTGGTGGATCTATGGATAATATCAAAGGCACTTACGGAACTGACCTTAGTCCAGCCCAAAGTCTGGCAACAGTTGCGCAGGTAACTAAAACCGGAACTTGGAGTTTAAGGATTACCGACAAAGCAACCCAAGACGCCGGCACATTAAAATCTTGGTCTTTGGTTTTTAAGAAATAAAATCCGCATCGCTAGACTAAAGTTATATCTTAGACAAAAGTAATATCAAAAATAATTAGCAAAAGGGTCGTCCAAGAAAAGTCGGCCTTTTTGCTATTTTGCATGGTCCGGACTACTGTTTTCAGTTGTTTAGCCGATAAATTCTTAAGCAATTCAGTGCTATATAAACAAGGATTTTATTTTGGCCGCAGCACCTTTTATTCCTTCGATTGAACACAAATGGGGACTTGTTAGATTGTCCACACAACAACAGTGGTTAGGGCTAACCGAGCGTGAAATTGTTTTAGTGTTATCAACAATTAATCCTGCCGTTTATCGTGAATGGTTGATCTGGCAAAATCCACAAAAAGAATGGTCCATCCTAGATGATTTTTTGAAAAACGGACAATACGAATTTCAATATAAAATTCCAGATTCAAGAGAAAAATTACCTCCGGTCGCAGCCGGTTTGATGGGATCAGGAAATCAACAGTTATCAGCACAACACCAATCTGAAGATATGGATAATACGGCTCCTGCCTACAACAGTGGGCCTCCCGCTCCGCTGCAAAAGGTTTCCCGTGCTATCCAAATTAAATCCAGTTCGCAGCCTTCTAAAAAAAAGGAAGATCCTGCTTCGATTCTAAAAGACAGCACTGATGAAGTGACCGTGGCTTCCGACGACGCCGCCGGGGGAAAACGTGTTTCTTTGGAAGAAACTGGTCGATTAAAAATTATCGAAAACGTTGCAGATCTAAATAGCATTTTAAGACCAGCCGATAAAAGCAAATTTAGTAGATTTAAAGGAAAAAAGTAATGACGGCGTACTCTTTAAAAAATTTCTATTTAAAGAGCCTTTTTATAATGGTTTTCACTATGGCGATTTCGTTTTGTCTACCTAGTTCTGTTTTGGCTGCATCAAACAGCAAAAAAGCCGAAGAAAAAAAGAAAACGGATAAGAAGTCAGATAAAAAAACAGATAAAAAAGCGGACAAAAAGAAAACAGAAAACCCAACAGCCAAAAAGATAGATCCTAAAAAGGGAATTGGTACTAATAAATCCGACCTACAACCTTTAGCCACCGCTTATCCCGCAGCTCCTTCAAATTACAAAGCTCCTTCTTCTAGAAGAATTGCTTCAATAGGGGCCTACACGCGTGAAGACTTCTTTGTTGATGAAAAAGCCGAGCTAGAAAAATCTTTGAAGAAGTTGGTACAGTTACGAGCGGAAAAAGCGGCCAAATTAAGTCAAAGATTAACGGCATCAAATGATCCTTGGAGTGCTTCGCAAACGTTGAAGACAAGTCATACTTATTTGAATCCCTATTCAAGAACCGTAACTGGTCAATCGACCTTAAAATACACTGGCGTAGAGGGTTTTGTCTTTCAGGCCTATGTTGATTCTTACGATAGCAATTACTTTGGTAAAGGGGATACTTCTAGATTTTCACACAACAACTACGGATTTTCGTTATCGCAAGACTTAGTAGCCTTGTTTGGTAAGTCAAAATATG
>JAYVAZ010000533.1:0-11270 GCA_043750675.1 Pseudobdellovibrionaceae bacterium
ATTTATTTGGAAGAATACGCACCGAAAAATTGGATTACCCAGTTTATTGAATTAAATATTATCAACTTGGCAGGGATTCCTTCGATCACATTTGGATTAATGTCGTTAGGAATTTTTGTTTACAAATTTAATTTTGGACAAAGTATCTTAACTGCTGGATTGACGTTGGGACTATTGATTTTGCCCATTATTATTGTCACTACTCGGGAAGCAATACGTACGGTTCCCAGTAATATTCGTGAGGCCTCTTACGCATTGGGCTCTAGCAAATGGCAAATGATTCAGCATCATCTGTTGCCGTATTCAACCGGTGGTATTTTAACTGGAGTTATTATTTCCTTGTCCCGCGCGATAGGCGAAACCGCCCCGTTAATCACTATTGGTGCCTTAACGTTTATCGCCTTTCTACCGACTTCACCATTTACCGATGTGGCACCATTTTTAAGTTTTCAATGGCTGAAAGACCCTTTTACGGTTTTGCCTATTCAGATGATCAATTGGGTTTCGCGCCCCCAGGCTGAGTTTCATATAAATGCAGCGGCAACGGGAATTATTTTGTTAGTGTTAACTCTTGTTATGAATGGTATTGCCATCTATATTCGTTATCAATTTCGCAAAAAGATTAAGTGGTAGTATGCAACAGGCTTCCTTACAGCATAAAGCTGAAGTAAAAAATTTAGTTTTTTCTTATGGTGAAAAACCTGTTCTTAAATCGGTATCATTGCCCATTTATGATCGCCATGTGACGGCTTTGATTGGCCCTTCGGGTTGCGGTAAAACAACTTTGTTACGTTGTTTTAATCGGATGCACGATTTGTACAAGGGTGCTATTTACAGCGGCGAAATCACTTTACATCCTGATAAAAGTAATATTTTGAGTCGCGAAATAGATCCCATGGAAGTCCGCATGCGCATCGGAATGGTTTTCCAAAAACCTAATCCTTTTCCTAAAAATATTTTTGATAATGTTGCCTATGGATTACGGGTTCGCGGAATTAGAAAGACTAGTTTCATTAAAGAAAAAGTAGAATTAGCATTGCAACAGGCTGGCCTATTTGAAGAAGTTAAAGATCGACTGTATTCTTCAGCGCAAATGCTGTCCGGTGGACAACAACAGCGTTTATGTATTGCCCGCGCATTGGCGACAGAACCAGAATTACTTTTGTTAGATGAACCTACTTCTGCCCTTGATCCAATCTCGACCGGTCATATTGAACAACTGATTGTCGAACTAAAAAAGAAAGTGACCATCGTTATTGTCACTCATAATTTACATCAGGCCGCACGTATTTCAGATTACACGGCATTTATGTATTTAGGTGATCTCATCGAATTCGGTAGTACAGGGCAGCTGTTTACGAACCCTAAAGACAAACGCACCGAAAATTACATTACCGGCCGTTTCGGTTAAGGGTGCAGATTATTTTTAGGTGCAGCCGCCAAGGCGTGCATTGCTGGTAGAAACTATTTTCGGGAACCATCTTCTAAAAATTCTACGGTTTTAATAACTTTTTCGGTTTTTGGGTCTAAGGTTTCTTCTTTGGTTTTTAAGCCGTTTTTAAAAGTGATTTTAACGATTTTTTCAGCAGTCCAGGTGGTAGTGATACCTTCTGCTTTACCTTTTACTTCATTTCGTTCTTCAATTAATTTTCCATCCTCGTCGTAACGTTTAGTTACTCCGGTCAATGTCCAGCAGGATTCATTGGGGTAAAAGTCCCTACTAGGAAGAACCAGACAAGTTCCCTCGGCAATAATGTTTCCAGAGTCATTCCATTCGGTCATTTTGTAAAGATCGGGTTCAAAAGGATCTTTGGACTTGTTGGTCCGATGATAACTGATTTTTTTCTTCCCGTTGGCAAAAAAGGATTCAGACTCTTCGATGTCATTGTAACCAACGTATTTGGTAATTTCTTGAGTTTTTCCAGATTCAAATTTTTTAGTTCTGACTTCCGGATATTTCTGTGCAGCAAAAACTAAAACCGGAAACATAAAAATGATAATCAAAAATTTTGCATTCATATATTTTAAATTAATTCGCATGAATTGCGATTTAATCTTCCTCTTCAGCTTCTTCTTCTTCTTCTTCGTCGTCCTCTTCCTCGTCCTCTTCATCCTCATCGTCTTCTTCATCTTCCTCATCTGCAGCCAATGAGTCGATGTTTTCGTCGGTTTCGATTTTTAAGATCCAACTATCGAAAGGATCTTCTTGAATAAGGCTAGGGTCTTCGATCACCGTTGAATTAATTTCTACAACGGTGCCGGAAACCGGCGAGTAAAGTTCAATCGTGCCATCATCCGTTTCAATCGATCCGATAACGGCATCGGGATCGACCGTTTCTGTTTCTTTTGGTAAATCAAAAGAAGTGATCTCTTCAAAATCTTCCAAGGTGTCTTCATGGACACCAATCGTAACAATGTTGTCTTCTTGTTGGATCCACAAGGTATCAGCAAATTTTCTATGTATTTCTCGAGCCATTTGGGTGCCCCTTGTCTAGCTAAAGCTTTTCCGCCCAGCGATTTCAAATGAAACAGAAAGATACGAGCAAAGATTTTTTCAGTCAAATTCCGTAAGTTAAAATTTCTTTTCTATGCTTTTGCTAACGCGAGATATTAATTTTATTTATACTGATTTTCATATTTTCAATTACCTCCCTTTTAGGTTGCCGGTAGTGTGTCTTTTTGGTAACAAGTATCCTTCTTAAGGGCCATGTCTAGATTTCTGAGGGGGGATCAATGACGGAAATGAAGTTCTTTGTCTATGGATCAATGACTGAGGGTTTAGTTCACTTTTCTAAGATCAAAGATTTCGTTCTCAGCTCGAAACCTGCTCAAATTAAAGGCTCTGCTTATCGCCTTAAAGTCGGTTACCCAGTGGTTCTTGAAGAGGGCCAAGATATGGTATCTGGGCTGGTCGTATCGTTAAATAATAATGCATTGTTAATTGGTTTATTGGATGAATTTCATGGGCTTAACTCACTTCATCCGGAAAAATCTCTGTATTATCGAAAAGAAGTTGTTGCCGATCTTGGCGACAGCAAAGAGATCGTCAATACTTACTTTTTGAACCCAGTCAAACTACCCAAAAATAGCGTACACATTGAAAATGGTGATTGGATCCTATCTTTGCAGCAGCAGCCGGCGCTAACTGACAAACTTTCGGAAAGACAACGTTCTTACATTTTAAAACTAGGCACTTCTTCGGGTCGTGACATCGTTCCTATTGATTTACCTTTATATCGGGAGCTGATGAATTTAGAATTGATTGTAGACAAAGGCCGCAGGCTTGCGCTATCCAAATTGGGCCATGAAGTCTACCGATACCTTACATAATAATAATCCCGTTCTTAAGCATGCCTTATTGTTTAATATAGTTTTAATCGAGCCGGAAATTCCGCAAAATACCGGGAATATTGGTCGAACCTGCGTTGGAACTCACTCAGAATTGCATCTTGTTGGCAAAATGGGTTTCGAGATTACAGATAAAAATTTAAAACGTGCTGGTTTGGATTATTGGCAACATTTGAAATGGACTCATCATCAGGAAATGGAAGACTGGGAAAAAACTCTAAAAGATCCCAAACGAGTTTTTTATTTTACAACCAAAGCTAAAAAATCCTACTTTGATTTTGATTATAAATTGGGCGATTCATTTGTTTTCGGAAAAGAAACGAAGGGCTTGTCGCCTGAATTATTGCAACGCAATGAAGATCGTTGCGTGACGATTCCCCAGTATGGTCCGGTTAGAAGTCTAAATGTAGCAACCGCCGTTTCGATTGCCCTTTATGAGGCTATCCGCCAGAATAAAGACAAGATTTCTTTGCTTTAGGCCCGTCTCGTCTTGAAGTCCCATCGCAGTCATCATAGACTAAATCACCTATGATAAACGCAATTTTAAGATCAATTTTTGGCACTAAACATGAACGCGAAATGAAAACACTTCGCCCTTCCGTTGAAAAAATCAATGCTTTTGAAAAGGACATGAAGGCTTTAAGCGATGATGCTTTAAAAGCAAAAACCGTCGAATTCAAAGAGCGCATTCAAAAAGGTGCCACTGTTGATGAAATCTTACCCGAGGCTTTTGCCGTATGTAGGGAAGCCTCGCACCGCGTGTTGGGTATGCGGCATTACGACGTGCAGTTAATCGGTGGAATGATATTAAATCGCGGCAATATTGCAGAGATGCGGACGGGTGAAGGAAAAACCCTAGTAGCTACGTTGCCGGTTTATTTAAATGCTTTGACTGGTAAAGGTGTTCACGTAGTCAGCGTAAATGATTACCTAGTAAAACGGGATGCCGAGTGGATGGGTCGCCTATATACTTGGTTAGGACTAACGGTTGGAATTATCGTACATGATATGTCCGATCGCGAACGCCAGGACTCTTACAATTCTGATATCACCTATGCCACTAACAACGAATTAGGTTTTGATTATCTTCGCGATAATATGAAATTTGATTTAAAAGATTACGTTCAGCGCGAATTTAACTATGCAATCGTTGATGAGTGCGATTCTATTTTGATTGATGAAGCCCGTACACCACTGATTATTTCAGGACCGTCGGAAGCCTCCACGGACAAGTATTACACGGTTAATAAAATCATTCCGGCATTGAAGCGTGATGTCCATTTTACAATGGAAGAAAAAAGCAAAACGGCGTCTTTGACAGAAGAAGGAAATTCTAAGGTCGAAGAGCTAATGCAAATTGGTAATCTATTTGATCCTGAACATATTGATATTCTTCATCACGTTTACCAAGGCCTGAAAGCGCACCATTTATTTAAATTAGACGTTGATTACATGATCAAAGATGGCGAAGTCGTGATCGTTGATGAATTTACTGGTCGGTTAATGCCAGGCAGACGTTGGAGTGATGGATTACATCAGGCCATCGAAGCCAAAGAAGAAGTTGATATCAAAAATGAAAATCAGACTTTAGCATCGATTACTTTCCAAAATTATTTCCGTATGTATAAAAAGTTAGCGGGAATGACGGGAACTGCGGATACCGAAGCCGTGGAGTTTAAAAAGATCTATGATTTAGATGTCTCGGTTATTCCTACGAATAAACCAATTCGACGACTAGATAATAATGATGTGGTTTATAAGTCGGAAGTGGCTAAGTTCCGCGCTATTGCGAAAGACATTAAAGAAAGTCACGAAAAAGGACAGCCGGTACTGGTTGGTACTGTTAGCATTGAAAAATCCGAATTGCTTTCAAAAGCTTTGAAGCAGGAAGGCATTCGGCATGACGTTTTAAATGCAAAACACCATGAGCGTGAAGCTGAAATCGTTGCACAGGCCGGTCGCAAAGGCGCGATAACGATCGCTACTAATATGGCTGGTCGTGGAACCGATATCGTATTGGGTGGTAATGCTGAAGTTATGGCAAAAAGAACTACTGGCACGGAAGATGGGCCAGAGTTTGAAAAGGCATTAGAAGATTTTAAAAGACAAACGGAAACTGAAAAACAAGAAGTTATCAAAGCCGGCGGATTATTTATCGTTGGTACGGAAAGACATGAATCACGTCGTATTGATAATCAGTTGCGCGGTCGTGCTGGTCGTCAAGGTGACCCAGGTGAATCACGTTTTTATTTGTCGTTAGAAGATAATTTGATGCGTATTTTTAATGGTGAGATGATTCAAAAAGTAATGACCAGATTGAATGTTCCAGAAGATGAACCAATCATGGCTAACATGGTGACTAAATCAATCGAAGGCGCACAACGAAAAGTCGAAGGGCATAACTTCGATATTCGTAAACACTTATTGGATTATGATAATGTCATGAACCAGCAGCGCACTATTATCTACGGAATGCGAAGACAAATTTTAGATGGCCGCGATGTCGAAAGATTAGTTCTGGATATGTTGGGAGATGTGACTTCTTACATCTTGGATCAATTTGTTCCGCAAGACGGAAAAAAAGACCAATGGAATTTTGAAGGTTTAATTAATGAAATGATTAAGCAGTTTGGTATCCGATTAAAAAAAGAAGAACTTGAAAATTTAACGATCGAACAAATTTCAAACACTATTAGTAAAGTAGTGAAAGAAGTTTTTGATGCGCAAAAGGCAGCTCTACGTGAGTTTTTCCCACAAGTAATGAAAATGGTTCTTTTGCAATCCATCGATTTAAGATGGAAAGAGCATTTAAAAAATGTGGATCGATTAAAAGAAGGGATTAACCTACGTGGTTACGCCCAAAAAGATCCTATCATTGAATACAAAAAAGAAGCCTTCAAAGCGTTTGATACTCTGAATATGACGATTAAGGCTGATAGCATTGAACGTATAATGAAAGTTCAACTGGTTTCTGAAGAACAAGCCGCAAAGATGAATGACATGTTACAGAATCCTGATATGGACGAGTTAAGTTATCAAGGTGCTGAAGAGTCTTCCACTGGCGGAGGAGTTGCTCTTCCAGTCAGAACATCGGCGCCTTCGCCCGATAATGATGGTGGCGGACAACCACCAGCAGGTGCCCAGAGAATGCGAATGCAGGCAGGGCCACCTCAGCGTCAAGCCCCAGATAAGCCGATGAATCGCGCAAATAGAAGAAAGATCGAAAAAACAAAGGGTAAGTAGATTGATGAAATGTCCAAAATGTTCTCAAGGTATTGAACATGATTTTGGAATGGCTACTTGCCCAAATTGCGGAAGCATTTTATTTGTCGATCTTGAAGGTAAAATTCATCTTAATTCAAACCAGACTCAAATTCCAACCGGTAACACCAATCCCGCAATACCATCGGGAACAGTGTCTGGAATCCCTTCCGGAACAAATCCTGCTGTACCTTCAGGGACAAACCCTTTGGCGCAGGCTATACAAAATAATAATTTAAATACCGACACTAAAATAAAGTCTTCTAATAATGATATAAATCCTTTTGAAGCACTGGCGGCAGAAAAAGCTGCTTCAGGTCCATTGTTTAGTAGTTCGATTTTGAATAATCCGCAGATTTCAAATAATTCACAGGCGACGTCTAAAAATCCTAAGGTTGTCGGTAAAGAAGAATTAAATAATTTTACAAACTCTCCTCCAGAAAAACGAGAGAGTTTTAAAAAGATGCTAGAAAGTATGCTTCAGGAGAAGTCAGACTTTGGTATAGTTACTTACGATATTTGGATCCAAAATATAAATAACAAAGATCAAAGAGAACTGTTGATAGAGTGCTTAACCGACACCAAATTCAGCTGGAGTGTGCCTGAAATGCTTAAAAACTTCAAAAATGGAGTTTTGTTTATTACCCACTGTCCTCCGGTCAAGGCTGGGATATTAATTAAAAGGCTTTTAGAGTATAATTTAGATGTTAAGTGGAGACAGCGTGGATCTTAAAAAAGTATTCTTAATTTTATTGGTTTTATCCGTTGGTATGAAAGTATTTGCTAATGAGGCGCCTCCCGCGGCGGCTGGCCATGGCGAAGCAAAACAACCCGCCGATGATAAGGGTTTACCGGAATGGGTAATGATCGAGGCTAAAATTGCTACTTTGGAAAGTAAAATTGGAGCAAAAGAAGAAAACATTAAAAGGATCATAGAAGAGAAAAAGAAAATTTCAGATGATTCTCCTAAAGCTAAAGAACTAGTCGATGCTTTGATATCTGAACATAATGAGATGAAGAAGTATGTTTCGGATTATGAAAAACAAAGAACATTGTTAAAATTTAGATTTCCTGAACGTGGCATTAAAGCCGATCGCAAATATCAAAGAAAAGAAATGAAGTCGTTAGAAGCTATGGAAGACGAGTTCAGTTTAGAAGGAAAATTAAATAAAAATATTCGCAAAATGCGTAGGCAATTTCCCAAAGCCAATCAGGTTGCCCAACCTGAAACTGAAGATGACATTAGAAAACCGGCTTCTGATTCTATCGACGAAGCAAAATCAATTATACTGCAAAAATAGAAAATGCCGTTGCGAAGTATATCGGATTTTATTCTTGAGCCACAGTCACATCTAAAAATGTTAATTTGAGGTTTACCACAATGCCCACATTTTCAGTGCCTTTGTCTGACCATTTAAATCCCACTTTCTTTGTTCGTCGTTTTATTTCGTTATAGCTTTTCAAGGCACTTTCTAGAATGTGGATCACTTCGCCAATGGAGATCTTAAGATTTCGCTCTTTCTAACTATGAGGATGAGCCTTTGCGGATTTACAAGTTGGACAGTCACCTGATCTTCCAAATACAAGAAGACCATCATAAAGTCTTTGCATTCATCTGCACTGTTTATTAAACTCAAATAGAAAACTCACCGCAGAATAATAATATTAGCTCCGACGATATCTGTTTATTTCCTTGCGCGTCCCTTTCGAACAAGACTGACTTTTCTAGTAAAGTCGTAGATGGAACATATTCTTTTGTTGTCATCCGCTTCTGCCACGATCGTATCGTAATTCATCGAAATAGCACCCGCGCCAGGCTCTTTGCTTGTATAGACTTGACCCTTACAAGAATTTTTAAGCTCTTCATTTTTTGCCAGATCCGGAATTAATGCCGTACGAATACAATACAATGCACTTAATCTTGGAGTTTTTTCGCCTTGCAGTTGAGTGATTCTTTCAGACATGGTCGAACTAAATAATTTACCCATGGAGTTCAATGTCGCTATGGTCATCGACTTCGTCAAATCCGACTGACTGGAAATGTTATCAGCATTGCCATATATCGCCATTAGCTGATCCATAGTTTCATTGATCGAATATTCAATCAACCATTTCATTTCGTCCGGTTTTGCATTACTTTGTTTAGCCTTTTCAGCAAATTCTTGCTGAACCAATTCATTTAAATTGTTTCCTATATGGAAAATGTCATTGGCCGGAATGATCAGGTTCGAAATTTTAGCCAAATCACTTTCATTAAAATTAGTTCCCGTAGACAAAGTTTTTAAAGCCTCCAAAATATCGGCTTTCGATTTAGTGATCGCCTGAAGCAATGGTGGATTCTGTTTAAGAATACTTTTAGGATCTTTAAGTCTGTCGTCAAAATAGGCGACAGTATTTTCTAAAAACTCTTTGGCGGTTTTATTTCCCACCCCAACTGGAGAGTTTAATTTAGCGAGCACCAATAAGTGATCAGTTTCAATTGACCTCGAAACTTCTTTGTCAATTCGGGCCTTAGAACCAATCAACAAGTCATTGACTGTCTTTTGCATCTTATCAAATGGTTGTGGCGCGAATCCCATTCTAGTCACACAAGCCAAGCAACTTTCCGATTCCGTCGTCTTTTTGCAACTATCTTGCTGTCCGTTTGTAAACAGGTAAGCGTGCGCTCCACACTTCGGATCTGTGGTAAAGTCCTGCGAAAAAATGCCAGGAGCTTCGGCACAAGATCCGGTACTACAATCCATCTGTGCTATGTTGTTAGCGATGAATTTGGCAATATCATCAGCTGCGACCGTAAGTGCTTTCTTTTGTTCCGCCGGTGGCGTTTCGTTATAAGTTCGCTCGTTTGTCGCCAATTTAGTTAATAAGTCGGTTCGAATTAATCTGAATTTGGCGTCTAATCGTATCGCTTCCTTTTTTTCCATGGCTTGGCCATTAGTATGTGCCGCCGAGCCCGAACTAAGACGATTCGCCCATTCAATAAACGCCGAAAGATCCTTACTTAGGATTTTTAATCCTTTGTTGGTAAGACAGTCGACACAAACATTGGCTTCGGTTTGTGCATCAACCAAGTTAGAAACGTCTCTGGCCTGACAATAGGTATGTGCGATGTTTTCTAAGCTGCAACCTACCGCTTCGGATCGTTTAGCAAGAGCTACGGTTTTGATCGCTTCTGACAGACCTGAATTTCTAAAATAATTTAATGCCGACTCTAAAATGGAAGATCCAAATAACAAAAATGAAGCGGTCGGGCCGGCAACGATATTACTGCTTAAAGCCATAATATGGCCGGCCAACTGCCCACTTACATTTTGTCGCTCTGGACACTCTTTTGCTGTAGACAGTTGAGTCAGAAGCGCCTTGACATAGGCATCCACATTTTTAATTGCATCGTTTTTGCCAGCCGAAGATTTGTAATCTTGAGATCGTTTTTTTGAAATTAAGTCTATTCTAGATCGCGCCAACTCCACATTCAAACTAGCCAAATAAGTGGCGTCATTGCCACCTTTTTTTTCAGAGGCGATTGCTAGCTCTATGTCTGAAACCGAACCTTCCAGTTCTGCAACGGCCGCATTCTTTTTGTAGGCATTGAATTCCTCCGTTGCATTTTGAAAGTTTGTTAAGGCTGCACTGATTCCATTGCACTTAGTATTGGCTCTTAAAGATTCAACCACCCCAACCAGATTGTTGGCCTGATTTTGCGCCGTTTGTGCATTTGGTCCTGAAGTTAGGCACTTTCCACCAAAAAGCTGGAGCATATCATTGGTCGGGTCATTTGACTCTGCCGATGAAATGATGCTAACCCCAACTGTTAAAAAAATCAGAAAGATTTTTTTCATTTGATAACCGCAATTTCGAGGCCCTCGGTTTTCGCCGGAACGGATTCATTAAAGTTTTGAATCAATGAAATAATTTTATAAGGAGTGAAATACAATGCACTTACGTGCTTTTCCTTTTTCATCTTGCAAATCCAAACCGAACTTACGGCTTTGCATCCTTCATTTATTCCTACTGCTGGAAACAAATCTAAATTTCTCTTCCAAATTTTTTCCGCAAGTTCTTTGTTAAAGTTTTTAAATGGTGTCTGCTTAAAATTCAAAGTTGCAGTAAATTCCTTATTTTGAATAAAATATCCATTTAGAGAAGGAAGCGGAGCCACCTCTGAAGCTTGTGGCAAAACAAATTTTAGGTTTTGAAAAGTGAGTTCTTTTGTCGATGGACTTCCAAAACAATAAACATTCAAAGGTAAAAACAGTAATAGAATTAAGTATTTCATATTCAAATATTTTATAAACGAATCAGATATTAATGTAGTCCAATTTAGCAAGCTCACTAGACAAGGGTCTTGTCTGAATTTATGAGGTCTTTAAAAGAAAGATTGGGTAGAATCGAATTCTTGCCGCCTTGGCAAAAGAAGGCCTATATTTAGGTTTTCTAAAGATACCAGGTCCTTTTTAGGATGGGTCCGCCTAGGTGCCAGATCAAATCCGGATTCTAATGGACCGGGTCGAATTGAGGAACATATCTGATGCTATTGTTCCCTTTGATTTCCATTTCGTAGCCTTCAAAGGCGTTGTTTCGAGATTCAGTTTGTTTCTTGGCTAGTTCGATATCCAAATAATGGTTAGTTTCTTCATTCTTGGCATCAGCCTGTTCAGCAC
>JAYVAZ010000534.1:0-2316 GCA_043750675.1 Pseudobdellovibrionaceae bacterium
GGCTTGCCAAGCGCCGGTGCCTCTTCTTGTACGCCTCCTGAATCAGATAAAATCAGGTAGGTCCGCTTCATAAGATAAACAAATTCTAAATAGGGAATCGGGTCGCACAATAAAATATTAGAAGTTGAGCCCGATGAATTTTGAATCCAGGCCGAGTGTCCTTCAAGGACTGATGCGACTCTGCTTCGCACTTGGGGATTTAAATGAACCGCAAAAAGAATCTGAACATCAGGTCGCTTCGAAATTTCTTTTAAGGCTTCCAAAATATTTTCAAGACCACCAGAAAAACTTTCTCGTCGATGGGTCGTCACGAGAAGAAGATTCTTCTGCGGTGAAATAAACGCGTATTTGGCGGCCAGTTCGCTAGTAAAGGGGGCATCATCTTCGATGCGAGCCGAAACATTGAGGAGTGCATCTATGCCCGTATTTCCGGTCACATGAATTGTACTTTTGTCTACTTTTTCACTTTGCAACGCTTCAGCCGCACCCGTGGTTGGCGCAAAATGTTGCGCGGCCGTGAGGCCTACTATGCGGCGATTTAATTCTTCGGGCCATGGCGATTGCATGTCACCTGATCGCAGACCTGCTTCGACGTGGGCCACAGGAAGTTTTTCATGAAAAGCTGCAAGTGCTGCCGCCATGCATGTTGAAGTGTCTCCTTGAACAATGACGTAATTTGGCTTTTCTGAAATTAAAATGTCTCGGATACCCAATATCGCATCCGCCACAAGTCCATTGAGATTTTGATTGGGTTTCATCAAATCTAATTCATAATCCGGCTTTATGCGAAAAAACTCCAGGAGCGGTCGAAGCATCTCGCGGTGCTGACCAGTTGAGATTGTCTTGATTTCAAAACGCGGGTCTTCTTTTGCCATCCCAATAAGCGGGGCCAATTTAATCGCCTCTGGCCTAGTTCCAAATACAAACAGAAGTTTTTTAGACAAAGTAAAACCTTTCGCGTAGAAAATCCGAGATTAACGGTTGGAAAGAAGGAAGGGTATAATAATTTTGAAGCTCTCGTCACACGTGCTAGAGTCCCCTCATGACGAATAAGAGCAGTCCTGAAAACGCCAGGAACGGCCGAATTTTATCGACGGTCGCAAAAATCGCTTTCGCAGCCATTATTTTAACCTTGCTGGTGAAGTCCGGACGTCTCGACTTTAAGTCAATTTGGTCGGCAGTTTCATTTTTTTCGGTTACTGGAATGGCGATTGCTATCGGCACAGGATATTTGTTGTCAGCCGAGCGCTTTCGATCTTTGTTGCTAGTTTTTCAAACCCGCTTAACGTTCGCACAAAGTCTTCAGCTTTTTTTTACCGGACTCTTTTTTAATTTCATACTGCCCGGTGGCGTTGGCGGAGATGTGGTGAAGGCCTATTATATTCACCGGGGAAGTCAGACAAACTCCCACAATAGCACTCTCGCCGTTATCGTGGATCGACTGCTGGGTCTATACACTATGATCATGATCGCCGCTGTCATGATTGTCTATGACATGGAACATCTGCGAGCAGCCCCTGCCCTCTATCGTTTATCGATGATCATTCTAGCCGTGGCAATTAGCACTACGACTGTGGGTGTTCTTCTGTTTTCAGTCGACATCTCCACTATTATGAAAATAATAAAAAAATATTTTCCCCGCAAAAAATATTCGATTCTAAGATCAATCCCAACTCTGGTTGAAATGTTTTTTAAATCTCCTAAAATTGTCCTGCGCAGTTTTGCTTTAAGCGTGTGCGCTCAATTGCTTTTCATGGGGTCTTTAGCAATCGCCGGAGATGCCTTAGGTTACGGTCACCTCGATATGATGACTTATCTTTTAATCGGGTCGTTGGGATTTCTTCTCTCGGCTCTCCCGCTGACTCCAGCGGGCATCGGGATTGGCCAGGCTGCATTTCTATTTGTGGTCAACGCTTACTTGGGTAATAAAACTAACTTTGGTTCGTCGATCGTCACATTTTACCAAGGCGTCACTCTAATATGGGGACTAGTTGGCGGAGTTGTTTATTTGCTCAGCGGTGCAAGACAAATTTCGCCCGCGCTTGAGCGTCAGGAATTAGAGCTCAATTCATGAAAAAAGGTTTAGTTACAACTCGCGGATTCAAAAAACTTTCTTCTGGACACCCTTGGATTCTCGCCAGTGATCTTGAAGACCCTAAAATGCTTCCCTCGCGACCGGCGCTGGTTCATTTCGGCGAACATTGGTTCTTTAATTCTCCAACTTCGCAAATTCGGCTACGTCGGTTTGGTCCGAGCACACGCAACTGGCTCAGCGAAGGATCACACGCAGTGATATCTGACCCACTTCAATTCACC
>JAYVAZ010000535.1:0-10551 GCA_043750675.1 Pseudobdellovibrionaceae bacterium
TCTCTAAAAAGAGTTTCGATTTTACTTCGCAAAAAAATTCTTCTTATTTTTTACGCTGTGGGAGAAAGTATTGGAGATCGGTTTTAGAGCCAATGACTGAAAGTCTAGTCTCTTCAAAGCGCATTTTCAAAAAGATCTCCACGTCAAAACCGTTGGGATCTTTGAAGCAGAAAGCATCAAATCCTTGTCGCGACTTTTAAAATTTGCTCTCATAATTATTCGGTACAGCAATTTTTGTGGACAATTATATCTCGAACTTTATATTTTCCATTCAGCCTAAAAACAATTTGCCAAGTTTCATTTTTTTGGATTTTTCTTTCCTGTATGAGGTAGGCAGGGTAGGTATCGATGAAATAGAATCCATCGGTAATCCCAAAAAGTTCTCTAATTTCCTCTACTGATTTTCCTACATAGGCTTTGTCGGTCATTATATTATAAGCCATTGCTGCACGATCTTCGATGGTTGCACTCTTAAACTTTGTAAGATCAACAGACTGTTGTCCCCAACGTGCTTTTACTTTTGCCGCAGAAAGGGTCTCCCCTTTCCAGAATGAACCGGCTGCCCAAATGAAAGTAGTTAGGACAAGAATGCCTGCTATGACGATTACTCTTATTTTTTTCATACTTCTACCTACGGCTTTCCAAATCTTGACTTTAAAATAATCAGAGCATTTGCGTTTAATTTCTTTTGAAACTCGTTAGCAATGGCTTCGTTTGTCAATTCCTTATTTAAGGATTTCAATTTCTGATAAGTTAGTAGGCCTAGGCGATTATTCGATAAGTCCATCGCTCGTTCGTTTTCGGGTTCGTGTGGATTGTTTTCATGGGCATTAAGTAAAGATTCTGCAAAATTTTCATCTATATTTTTTGCCATTAGTATAGCCCAAGTAAAATGTCTGCAGGCATCACTTTCATCGTTAGTTCTACTATCCGAATATTTTGTTAAACAAATTTTTTCAGCATCCCAACTAAGTTTGTAGGCCTGAACACACTTCATTGGTAGTTCATCACAAATTTTAATTTCATCATCTGTTAATCCATAAGTTTTTAACAATGCATATTCTGCCGAAGTGCTTTTGGTTTGGCATAGATCTTTGCATTCATTTCTGCAGGCAAAAGTGCCCATATCAATTTTGCCGACTTCACAATGAGAGATGCATTTTTCATTTTTATTAATTTTTAGCTTATCAAACCACGATACGCATTCGGTACTAACTGCCATGCAAGGCAGAGAAAAAGTCAGCCAAAAAAAAAGTAAGACGATTTCCTTGAACATCTGATATAGAATAGCACCCATCCTCAGGTTGTCAAAAGACTCTTTTTTAGGTGGTCGTTGCTCTCATAATCTCGAGATTTCCAGTAAAGCTTTAGCGGCGCTGGCCCCGCAAGATTACGGATCGTATGCTCGCAGCGCATTCTTGTCGCCCGTTGTACCACACAAAATTTCGAGCCATAGGTCATAAACTTGTCGTCATCAAAAGTCAGTTACAAAAAAATCTCCACGGCGAAGCCGTTGGAATCTTCGAAACATAAAGCATCATCAGCAACTTTTAAGACATGGACGTCGTTGCGTGATCTCAACTCTTTTTCCAGCACCAATAGTGAGGTCTCGTCACGACCTTTGAAAGCAATGTGATTTAAACCGGCAGCCTGGCGATTATTCGCAATCGAAACGAACTCCCGTAAGACTTGGACGAAAACCAGGTAAGTTCCATTGGTGTGAGCATAGCTAATCCCATCGGGCCATTTTTGAAACTCCGTATAATCCATTAATGACAAAAACCATCCCCAGAAGGATTTAGTTTTCTCTAAATCATTCACATAATATTCTACATGGTGAAGTTGTCCGTACTGCATAACCGCTCCTCAATTGAATCGCAACTCCCCACTAACAAAGGCGCACCTGGTGCCCCACAATCAGTTGCGCCTGCGCTTCGTTACAATTTATGAGTGTTCAAAAATTTTTCAGCTTCCAAATAATTTTCGGGAGCTACGTACAATCGATCGATGATACGAGTACCTTCGTAGCGGCTAAATATTTGGGTGGAATCACTGATGGGTACAGGGCTATCGGATCTGTCGTATTGATCCAAAACATAAATTTGTAAGGCACGGTCTTCGTCAGAAACCGAATGATATTTTGATAGACGGGCCGAAGAACTGGCCCAAATGACATCAAATCCTTCCGCCTGCAAAGCCGATTTAATTTTTTCGGGACGATCGGTTTCGCCAGTAGTGTGTAATTCAACCAAAACCTTGTAGGGTTTGCGGAAAGCAATCCGCTGCGCCCATTCATTTTTAGAATTCGCTAAATGTTCGTGCAGGCGATAATCATGGTAACGGGTGTATTCATTAATATCACTTGGCAAACTAAACGTACAATCTTTAGAAGTTAAGTAACGATTTAACATCTCTTCGTACACGATACTTTTGTGATGGAAATAAACCATTAAATGCATGTGATGTCTGGAAATGAGAAAATCATCAAAAGTATATAAGGCTCGGCGATTTAACGCCAAATATAGCTGTTGATCTTTTTCGTAATAAGTCAGGTTGTTCAAAATCCAATGCAAATCTACTTTGCCGTAGTTAGTTCCGCAGAAATAAGAATCGCGTTCAAGGTAGTCCATTCGATCTACGTCCAATTCGGAAGAAACTAACTGCGATAATATCGGTCGCATGTTTTTACCGCTTTCGATAAAAAAATCGTCAGGAGATTTTAAAGTTTTATCAATTAAACAGGCCACATGAATAGGCGAAAAATCGGGAAAGGATTTTTGCAAAATTCCCGTCAGCGGTGAATCGGTAATGTATTTGATTGTGTAGTCTTCGTGGTTGGCGCGCACATTTAATGAACCATTTTTCAACTGATACAAAGAATTTCTTTGTTGATAAACTTTAACGTTCAGTTCCCGTAAAGGGGGCATGACTTCTTCTGTGGTGTGACTTAACGGACCATGCCCCACATCATGCAACATCGCTGCTAATTTAAAGCAACTGCGCAATTGGCCTCTTCGTGAAGCAGAGGCAAAGGGAAAAGTCTTAAAGGTTAAATCAAATGCCAATCCAGCCAAGTGGCTGACTCCTATGGAATGTAAATAACGATTATGGGTTGCGCCGGGGAAACTAATCTCCGAAAAACCCAGTTGTTTAATGGCTCTTAACCGTTGGAATTCAGTCGAATTTATGACGGCTTCTTCGTTTTCGCTGAGGCTAATGGATCCATGTACAGGGTCGCGTATTTCCATGCCGCCAAAATACACAGGCTGAATTCATTTTGCATTAAAAATATTCACGGCAAATAAAGTCTTGGACCCACCAGGATTTTCCGCGAAAAAAACATCTGGCTTGTTGCATTAAGTGCTGGATTGATAAAAATGATCAGGTTGGTTTTCTGATGTCCTTTTAGCTAAAATGAAGATACAAATCTTCACTCTTCTTTATAAAGGATTATTTATGAAGCAATACCACGAACTCATGAAGCATGTCTTGTCTAACGGCTCTCCTAAAGGTGATCGCACGGGAACGGGTACAATCAGTTCTTTCGGCTATCAAATGCGATTTAATCTGATGGATGGTTTTCCTTTGTTGACGACTAAAAAATTACACTTACGTTCTATCATTCACGAACTGTTATGGTTCCTGAAAGGTGAAACGAACATTCAATATTTAAAAGACAATAAGGTCAGCATTTGGAATGAATGGGCTGACGACAACGGAGAATTGGGCCCGGTTTATGGCAAACAATGGCGTTCGTGGGAAACCACCGACGGAAAGACTGTTGACCAGATTTCGAATGTTATCGAACAGATCAAAACCAATCCTAATTCACGTCGATTATTAGTTATTGCATTTAATCCGGGCGAAATCGACAAAATGGCTTTGCCGCCATGTCATGCATTCTTCCAATTTTATGTGGCCAACGGAAAACTTTCTTGTCAGTTGTATCAACGAAGCGCCGATGTGTTTTTAGGTGTTCCTTTCAATATTGCCAGTTACGCATTGCTCACTTATATGGTGGCGCAGGTTTGTGATTTACAACCAGGCGAGTTTATTCATACTTTGGGTGATGCGCATATTTATTCGAATCATTTAGATCAAGTAAACTTGCAGTTAACGCGCGATTTTAAACCGCTACCAAAACTAAAATTAAATCCAGCGATTAAAAACATCTTTGATTTTAAATTTGAAGATATCGCAATTGTTGATTACGAAGCCCACCCAGCCATCAAAGGTGAAGTGGCAATATGATGATTTCGGCTGTGGCAGCAATGTCTTTAAATCGAGTGATTGGAAAAGATAACCAGCTGCCGTGGCATATTCCGGAAGATCTTAAATTTTTTAAAACTCAAACCAGCGGTAAAATCATGATTTTGGGTCGAAAGACTTTTGAATCTATTGGAAAACCGTTACCTAAAAGATTTCATATCGTGATTACCAGAAATGCCGATTATAAATATGATCACCCGGCTGTAAAAGTCGTGGGATCAGTTAAAGAGGCGGTTGATTTAGCAAAATCAATGTCGCAATCCCAGGCCGCAGCTTCAGGTGGCGTGTCACCGGCCACGGGAACAACTACTGCGACTTATGACGCTTCCGAAATTATTGTGGCTGGAGGTGGCGAGATTTACACGCAATCCTTGCCATTTATGGATCGCATTTATCTAACGGTGATTGATCAGGAAGTGGACGGCGATGCTTATTTTCCCGAGTTTGATTTGAATCAATTCAAATTGGTTAAACGCGATGATAGGACGGAACCGGTTTCATTTTCATTTAGAGTCTATGATAGGTATGATAGGCAAGCGGCAAAGCCGCTGTAATCAGTAATCGGCAAAGCCGTTATGACCGGCAATCGCCGTAGGCGCAACTCACTTCATTTCGAAGTCCTATTTCTTATCGCAGGTCCATTGGTGAATAATACCGGATTCAATTGTATATGCTGAGGTCAATGCAAATAGGGCAGATCTAGGCGCGCCACATTGAACATTCATAGTTAATTGAACTTTGCCATTAGTGGTCGGAGTTTGCGCCGATGCAATGTAAAAGGCGCAAGGACTGGGACAATTTGCATTGATTTTTTTGCCGATAGAATTGCTTCCACCCAAAGTAGTTTTTGTAAAAGCTTCGGCTTCGGCAGAATTTTGCATCAGAACTTGGATCAGTTCAGAAGGGTAACTTTCACATTTTTTATCCGGAGTAACGGCCACGGGTTTCACATAATTGATATAAGAGACACGGTTGTTCTGGCGACACTCGCCACATTTATTCTGTTGCGTAAATAAAGGTTTCATAAAAGGATGTGCCGCAATTGTTTGAAGAGTTACGTTTGCAGTAATATTCACCATTGAACTTTGGGACGTAGCAATTTTATCCATTATACTTGTCCCACCGGCTGGGCAATTGTCGTCCTGACCTATGCTATCGTGTTTAATGCTGTCAATAGTAGAGGCTTTCAAAACGTCGTAGCCCATTTTTTGGAAGTTCGCCATAGCATTGCTAGAAGGGGCTTCCGCAAAGCAGTGAAGCGTTCCTAGGATTACTAAAAATGTAATTACGACGGATTTCATACACATTCCTCAAATTATTTTAAATCTTATACAGCAAAATGGTCGCCAAGTATTAGAGATATAGGAATGTATATATTTGAATAGGGCGAAAAAAAAAGTGAGGGAAGCGGTTGAGCGCCCTCACTGATTAGGTTATTTACAGTTTTGCAGGTCCGGTACGGATATCACTTGCGCACCTTACGGTGGATATCACTTGCGCACCTACGGTGCGACACAATTATAACTTAGGGAGTAGTGGCCAGGTTGTAGTGCCGATGCGAACACTATTTTCAACCCTTGGACTTCGTAACTATCAGTGTAGTTGTTACCGTCTTTTATAACAATGACACTGGAAGTTGCCGATCCGACTGGAGCGCACTGTAAATCAAAGTATAGTTTTGACTCCTGCACGCTTTGTCCAATACCTCTTAATTGTGAACCGTAATCAGTTTCGCAAACAGATCCGATAATAGCTCCACCCACGGTTCCAAAACCTAATAAGCGGGATAATTTGTCGTAAATCGTACCATAAGTTGCACCGTAAGTTGTTTTACAAGCATTATCGTCTGGTTTTGTAATGATCGAATGGAAAACAAATTTCTTCTGATCGCCGAATGCGGATTTCACATAGGAAATCAAGTTTTCTGGGATATTTTTTGCTTGAACATCACTTTCATCTTCATCGGAAATAATTACTGAGTGCAGAGAGGCTTGGTCGCGAACGAATCCATAGTTATTGTCTCCAGCGACTAAACTTCTTTCCAAGGCGCGATAAGTGGCAAAAATTCCTTCCTCTTGCCCAGAACCTGTTTCGGGTCTATGAATTGTGGCACTTAGTGCTGCCTTTGCAGTGGCCTGATCCATACCCGAATGGATGAAATATTGAGGCGCACTGCCCGCAGGTAATCCAGACATAGAAATGAAGCGTCCATCACCTAAAGTAATGTTACGCGGGTCAGTAGTTGTGATTGATACTCTCCAATCCAATCCCTGTAATTGGTCAATGAAGGTCGACATACGAGAAGCCATATTTTGTTGTTCATATTGCATTGAACCCGAGTTATCGATAACTAGGATAATATCAGCTTTGTTGTTGTTGATAATATCGTAGTTTTGATTCACGGCTATATTTGGTCGTACGATGGTATAAGTGATATTTTTCTCTGTCGTATTCCCTAAAATATCAGTTGCAGTAACGCTAATAGTGTAAGAACCCACTTGCTGATTACTTAAAGTAAATGTTTTAGACGTACAATTGATAGCTATTGAGTTTACCGAGCAGGCGAAGTCTCTGACAGAACTTCCGCCATCGTCAACGTTAATAGTTACTGTCGTGCTGGTTCCAACATAATTACCATTGCTATGAGTTGCGATAATTGAAATTTCTGGAGCTGCATTGTCGTGAACGATGTTAGCAGTTACACAACCTGATGATTGGCCATCATAGTCTTTAAACTGTACAGAAACATAGGCACGGGAGTTTTGCAATCCTAGTGTCCAGTTTTTAGTAGCCGCATAAGTTTCCCAAACTCCGGAAGAACAAGTTTGGTCATTACTAATACGCATTTGCACTGGTTCAGTGCTAGCCAAGCTGAGGCTGACTGAAGTCACCCTAGTATACTGGTCACCATTATTAATTATGATTCTACTAGTATTTACCGGAGTTGGTGTAGGTGCTGGAGGTGTTGGAGTAGGAGTAGGAGTCGATACCGGTGGAGTTGGCGTTGCTGTCGGTGCTGGAGTCATAGTAGGCACCGGTGTCCCAGTTGGTACTGGAGTCATAGTCGGTACTGGCGTTGCCGTTGGTGCCGGAGTCATCGTTGGTGCTGGCGTTCCAGTAGGCGTTGGTGTCGGGGTAAAAGTCGGGCCAGGCGTCATTGTAGGTGTAGGCGTTTCTGATGAGCCAGGTGTAGGCGTTGGACTCATTACTGGAGTCGCGGTCGGAGTCGGGGTTGCCGTGGTTTGATTCCCATCATGGCTGGATCCGCCGCCAGGGTTTGGCGTGTTCGCTTTAGGATTCTTTGCGCAGGCTGCAACTATCATTAATGTGTTTAGCAGCATCAGTATCTTTAAAGTCCTTTTCATAACTCACCTTTTAATCAATTTGTGCCAAGCCATAATGGTTTGGCGATCTACTTCATTATATAACGGAAGATCTAAATTAAAAGTTCATAGTGAAATTTCGTTTTTTTCGTCTCTGATTGAACTAAAAAAGTTAAATTGAATTTTTATTGTAAAATTTTTCGTCAGAAAGTTTTCACTTTTTAGAATATTTTTTTTACGTTCGATTTTCAGAATAATGTTCGATAAAAGGTACAACTTTTTTACACCGGTGATCCAGCCAAATTTTTAAATCAGAGTTTCGCGGGTACAGAATAGGGAACTCTATTATTAGTAGAATAGTTGAAAATGATTGGGGGTTTACAGCGGCCGTCGCAGGATTAAATGGCCTTGAATAAAGAGCTTTTACCGGGCTTAAGTCGTGAAAATCTAAAACTTTACAGGACCTTGGAATAGATTATCTCAAATAAATACAAGTCACCTCAAGTGTCTCAAAATCAGACCGATTAGTTTCTTAAGAATTAAAGTACCCGTTGGGATCTGAGTGTCCCCCAACATCACGGAATGATGTTGTGCAATCTTCAAGGAGGAAGTTTTATGGGTTTACGTATTAATACAAATACGGCTTCGTTAAATTCACAAAGGGTTTTGTGGAATACGAAGTTAGCACTTGATAAGAGCATGGAAAAGCTCTCTTCAGGTTATCGAATTAACCGTGCCGGTGACGATGCCGCGGGATTAGCGATCTCTGAGAATTTAAGAGCTCAGATTCGCGGTCTAAAGCAAGCATCACGAAACGCCAATGACGGTATATCTCTGGTGCAAGTGGCGGAGGGTGCGATGAATGAGATTAGTACAATCTGTATTCGTCTGCGAGAACTAGCCGTACAATCAGCTTCTGACACTATCGGACCTGTTGAGAGACAGTTCTTGAATGTCGAGTATGATCAGCTGATCTCAGAGGTGGATCGTATCGCCGATGCGACCGAGTTCAATGGAACTCAGTTGTTAGCGGGTGTGGGTTCAATTATGGATTTCCAAATTGGTATCCGTAACAATCCCGAAGTTGACCGTATCTCGTTTGACTCATCAAAAGCAGATGCGAACAGCGCTGCCTTGGGAGTAAACTTAACGAGTGTTGCGGATAAGGCTTCTGCACAAAATGCTCTTTCTGCAATTGATACGGCAATTATGTCGGTATCAGCAATGCGAGCTGACTTTGGTGCCTTACAAAATCGTCTACAAACGACTGTAAGTAATATCCAGAACAGTATCGAAAATATGTCTTCTGCGAATTCTCGAATTCGTGACGTGGATGTAGCGGAAGAGACTTCTGAAATGACTAGAAATAATATTTTGCTCCAAGCCGGTACCTCGGTACTAGCACAAGCGAATCAATCAGCTAACGTTGCACTTGGACTCTTGAACAAGACGTTTGGTGGCTAATAATTGAAGCCATTAACGTCCTCGGTAATTGATCATTAACGATCACCCACCGAATTGGTTATGTGCGAACATAATCGACTGTTGAAGTACAAGTCTAAATACCACTACAGGGTATGGATTCCCTGACTGTGGGGCTAATTGGCCAAGCATTTTGCTGATAAAAAAATCTGTTTCCTGCGGTTGGCAGCTGCGTCCTAACGGGCGCGGCTCCATATTTACTCCGGGAAACACGCGATCGTTAAAACGATCCGTTGAAATTTATTTTCTTACTTCTAGTAAGAGCCTTTATTTTTTTCTATCGCTTTTCGGCGTAGAAAATTCTTTTTCATTTGTAAAAAAATCTTCCATTTTCCCTCTCAAAAAATAATTTTTTATTATGTTTTCTAGACTGTAGAGTTTACCAATTCGTTCCGAAAAAATCCATAGGTCTATTATTTACGGTGGACTATTAACAATGGAAAGTAGAATGCTTTCCAAATGCCAAATGGATGGCGCGATCACGGAGGATTTTATGCAACAAGGAGGATAGTATGGGTCTTAGAATAGCAACCAACGTAATGTCGTTGAATGCACAGAAAAATTTGGGCAACACAAATCGTGGTATGGCCACGGCACTGGAAAGATTAAGTTCAGGAAATCGTATTAATAAGGCAGCAGATGATGCGGCTGGTTTGGCGATCTCGGAAAACTTAAGAGCGTTGATCAGAGGATATCGTCAGGCAAATAGAAATGCGAATGATGGTATATCTTTGGTTCAAGTAGCGGAGGGTTCGTTAAACGAAGTTTCAAATATGTTGATTCGTTTAAGAGAACTAGCCGTTCAGTCATCTTCAGACACAATTGGTGATACCGAAAGAAAATTTTTGGATGTCGAGTATCAGCAGTTGAAATCAGAGATGCAACGTATTACTGAAGCAACTAATTTTAATGGTTTTGATTTGTTAAATGGAACCGGCGGAGTAATCGATATTCAAGTAGGGGTTAACAATAATCCTTTCTTAGATCGGATTTCATTTAACGCCTCTGCGGCTAACGCTTCTAACGAAGCCTTAGGTTTAACTGCAGAGACAATCGGGACTAAAGAGACAGCGCAGTTAAGTTTAGATGTAGTTGATAATGCCATGGTTTCCGTTAATGCGATTCGAGCAAACTTCGGAGCCATGCAAAACCGACTGACTTCAACATCGGCTAACTTAATGGTCGCGGATGAGAATTTCTCGGCAGCCAATTCACGAATCAGAGATGCGGATATCGCGGCTGAGAGTGCAGAGTTGACTAGGAACAATATCTTGATGCAGGCAGGGATTTCGGTGTTAGGCCAAGCGAATAATGTACAACAGATGGCATTGAAGCTGTTAGGCTGAGCGCGCTTGTTAGCGCGACTTAGGTTGATGGCACTGGTTAGCGTAACCTAATTACAACGTTGGGTTCAAAATAAGAGAGGGCAGTTTTACCGTCCTCTCTTTTATTTTTGCTTTTAAAGAGTAACTATTTT
>JAYVAZ010000536.1:0-8757 GCA_043750675.1 Pseudobdellovibrionaceae bacterium
GTGGCCCGGAATCAGTAATATTATTTTTTGCCGGGATCGAACTGCTTCCGTTTTTATGACAAGCTGAAATTAGCAATGAAGAAATTAACAGTAGAAATAAACTGACCCACTTTGACATACCATAATATATAGCAAAACTAGGGGCCTTTAATATAAATTTGGTATAGGTGATTTACCCCATCTTAATTTGAGCCTTTGTATAGATTTTACAGCTCAGGTGTAAAGAAGTTGAACAGGTCTAGATTTAAACTCTTAAAATGACTCCACAAAATTGGAGCACACTTCGACTTTTTTAATTCTTACTTGGGCGTCTTCGGTATACAGTCCGATTTGTCCGTCTTCATTGATTAGTTTGTTATTTCCGTCTTTGTAGCTCATTACGCTTTTACCATTGATAAAAGCCTGAACATTATCATTAAATCTAAACAACTTTAGTTCGTAACTTTCTCCGACTTTTGCCTTCACCGTTTCGTCTGACGACAAGAAAGATTGTTCAATCTGTCCCGAAGCGGTTCCTAGTTCAGTACCATTGGGTTTAAAAATAAAATAGTTAGTGTTTTTGTCGTCCTTATTTCCTTTTTTATAATTGAAGAACAGCCAGAATACTTCCCAAGGGTTGGCGGCAGGAGAACGCAGTTGTTTTTCATTTGCGTAATTAATTCGAATCGCAAATTTTTTGGATGAGATCATTTCTTTGGTCAAAACCAATGCAGCGTGGGTTTTGTCTTTTTCAAATGCCGACTTAGGCATTAATTTTAATCCTTGGTCGAATTTGACTTCGCCGTAACCGTCGTAGGCTACTTCCCAATTATTTTTATTAAGATTGATAGTTTTCCAACTGATACAAACGGGTTCTTTCATAGGTGGTTTAATATTATCGGCAAATCCTCTTAACGAAAAGATAAGGACTGCAAAAACCAAAATGAGTTTAGTTCCGATTCCGCGCATGTCTTTTTATCGGATTTTTTAGGAAAGCCTACAGGCTTAAGTCTGGGTTTGTCTCAGATTAGGACAGTTATTCTATGACTTAAGTTCTAAGTATCGCATTTACGATGATCAAGGCACTATTGCCTTCACCATAGGGCTGTTTCCAACCTTTAGGTAAAACCTGGCTTTTTGTAAAGGCATCACTGATCTTCTTAGGATCAACACCTGCAAGGACATTGGACCCTACCTTGAGGGTTTCTGGTCGCTCGGTGTTTTCGCGTAAGGTAATGCAAGGAACTCCTAGTATACAGGCCTCTTCTTGGATACCACCCGAATCAGTTGCTATCAAAGCCGCTTCTTTTTCAAGTAGTAAAAAAGAATGGTAATCAATAGGTTTTAGTAACTTTACAAAAGGGGGAAATTTAAATCCATTAGAATTCAGTCGATTTTCTGTTCGAGGATGAATGGGAAAGACCACTTCTAAACCAGCTTCTTTTGCATTTTTAAAAATAGAATTTAAAATATTTGAAAGTCGTTCTGGATTATCCGTGTTTTCTTGGCGATGCACAGTTAACAGTAAATATTTTTTTGATTTCAAACCAAGTTCGGTCAATACAGATGTCTTTTTTAAAGCTTCGGGAAGTTGCTGGTCCAAGGCATCCTTAATTGTATTTCCGCACATTACAATTTGTTCTTTTTTAATTCCTTCAGCCAGAAGGAAATCTCCAGATTCTTTAGTTGGAGGAAATAAAAGATCGCTAATTTTGTCCACTATGATTCTATTAATTTCCTCTGGCATTGTACGATCCCCACTTCTTAGCCCGGCTTCTACGTGGGCAATCTTGATCGTGTTCAGTTTCGCTGCGGTTAGGGCGGCGCTCATCGTAGAATTAGTGTCCCCCTGTACAACAAGCCAATCTGGTTTTTCTGTTAGAAAAATTTTTTCTAGTTTACTTAGCATTTCTGCTGTTTGGGTTGCATGTGTGGGCTGCTGAACGGCTAGGTGGTAGGCCGGTTTTGGTAACTTGAAGGTGTCCCAAAAAATCTTATCCATATTTTCACTGTAATGTTGTCCCGTATGGATAATTTGGAATTCAATTTTGCGTTTTTCCAGTTCATGGATAATTGGAGCTAGTTTTATAATTTCGGGGCGGGTGCCTAGTACAACATGAATTTTCATAAATATTTTTCGTCAGAATGATTTTAAAACATAAGCAGTTTGTGTGTCTAACTGTTTGACGATTGATTGTGTAATGTTTGATATCTACACCAATCCACCGTAACCGTTCTGAGACGGAAATGATTGGCTTCAATTACGATGATCGCTATTAGCAACCTAGGTTTTAAAGTGTTCCTTGGGCGGCCTAGGGCTTGCTTTTAATGAACTGTATGAAGACTCAAGTAATTAAAATTATTATACTTTTTCTCGTTTTGATACAGGCTGTGCCAAACCAGGTTGCTGCCCAAGAGAATGGCGAGCAAGAATTGATAGCAATGACCGCGAAGTCCAGCAAAGTTTTTGATTTTGATGTCTATGCAGAAACCTACCGTCTACCGTTTAATTCGAAAGCCAGTGATTTTGAAAGATTGCGATCTATATATAGAGAAGAATCCATGCTTCAAGAATCTGAATGGTTTAAATCAAATATTTTTTTTGGAATTGAAAATGAACACTTAGAAGATTTCAAATCCAATTTGAAGTTTCAGTTAGGATTACTTCATGAAAATCCCGGCGGAATTTCTTGGGTCGGGTTAGTAGAAAGAAACAATTTAACTGATTCAAGATTAGGTTACTTCCAAGGTAAGTTAGGGGTTTATTCGGGTAATCAATCGAAGTTAGATGATATACGGTTTTTTTCTGAATACTATTTTGAATCTTTTTTTCTAGCACCGGAGAAGACTTTTGCCTTTGTAACCTTTGCCGGGTCAGCCAGAGTTGGTTATCGACTTTATGAACTTAATCATTGGATTATTGATCCTTTGATATTCGAACTAAAGGGTTCTGATAGTTCAAATAAGTTCGCTTATGGCCCGGACTATTTAATGATGAATATTGGTCCTAGAATTAATTACTGGTTTAACAACCCGACTTTATCTTTTAGTTTATTTGCTTCACGGTCGTACACAACTTCTTACACTAAGAAAAACTCTGACAGCAATCCTTACTGGGTGATTTTTTATATGGGGGCTGGGTTTTAATGATTACGTCCTTCGCCTTTATTATTTTGACTCTGGTTTGCTGTTTTGTAATCGATGATTTATTTGTCGATTTGATCGCTTTTTTTAAAAGATTAGGTCCAAAACTGCTTTCAGACGAAGACGTTCTAAGTCTAAAGATTAAAGAAGAAAAACAGATAGCAATTATCATCGCTAATTGGCACGAAGCGAATGTAATCGGACGAATGATTTCAGGGAATATTCGAGGCGTGGATTACAAAAATTACCATTTCTTTTTAGGGGTTTATCCTAATGATATGGAAACGCTAATAGCGGTACAAAATTTAGAAGCCGCTTTTCCTAAAAAAGTTCACATGGTGATTAACGAAAAAGACGGTCCTACTTCTAAGGGACAAATGTTAAACGAGGTCGTTCGTGGAGTGCTGGAATTTGAAAAATACTTAAAATATAAGTTTGATGTATTTTTGATGCATGATTCAGAAGATATAATGCATCCACTGTCCCTAAAGGTGATAAACGCTGAAATTGAAAAAGCTGAATTTTTACAGACTCCCGTTTTTTCCTTCGACCGTCCCTTTAAGGAATGGGTAGGCAGTACTTATATTGAAGAGTTTGCCGAAATTCACACCAAGGATCTATTTGTGCGCCAGGCTTTAGGGGCGCCGGTCCCTTCAGCAGGAACGGGAACTGCTTTGGAAAGAAAATTAATAATTCAGTTAATGAACAGTAACAATGGAGACTTTCTAAGAGAAGACAGTTTGACGGAAGATTATGTTTTAGGAATGAGTGCGGCGTTGTTAGGATTCAAAACAGCCTTCGTTTGTTTTTACCGTAAAGTTGGAAAACGTAGAGACTTCATCGCAACTCGCGAATATTTTCCCAATAGTTTTCGATCAGCCATTCGTCAAAAAACCCGCTGGGTATTAGGAATTGTTTTTCAGGGACAGAAGATAGTCCCTTGGGTTGGAAGTTGGTCCCACAAATACTTTTTGTATCGCGATCGTCGCGGTCCTTGGAATAATACGGTTGCAATGGCTACAACGGCATTGACGATTTATCTTTTCACACACTATTTATTTAGCGGAAATATACCGGCCTTTATGTCAGAACCTTGGTTTCATTTCGGCTCATTTATTGCCACTGTAGGTATGTTCAGTCGCCTATTTCATCGGTTAAAAGCGGTGATTATGGTGATTGGTTGGAAGAAGTCTTTGCTTTCGGTAATTCGTTGGCCATTGGGAAATGTAATTAATTTTCTAGCTTCATTCCAAGCCTTTATAGAATTTTATCAGGCCCAGAGACGGAAAGAGGCACTTAAGTGGTCAAAAACAACCCATGAGCTTCCTGCCGGCTTCGGGGATGATCATTCGAATGATCATCCCAACCTTTAATAATTAGCCGATTATTTAACTTGCTCGTCATGTTTTTGATTGTAGATTCTTTTCGATTGCAAATCCTGCATTTTTTCAATTTTTGCAGTTTCGGAATCCGTTACTACACCGTCAGATTTTGCTCTTACTTGCATCATGTCCACGTGTCTTTGGCCTCGGCGAAGTCTTTTCGCTTCTTTGCCATTCAATTCACCGCTAGCAATGCCGCCAGCAATTCTTGCTTCCTGTCTTACTTTACGGCGCTGGTCACGACGTGCTTCTGCAACGGATTGGATTGTAGAAAAAAGATCGCTGCCATAACTAAAGATTTAGAAGCTGTTTTCAAAAAAGACTCCTTGTTAGCTGGTTGATATAGAAGTAACCGGCGGGAATCCTAAATGTTACGAAAAATTTTAGAAGTCTATCGCGGCACCTATAAGTATTGAATTTGACTGTTGTGATTCTGTCTTATTTTGAGAAAGTCCAATATTACCTGAAAACGATTCAAAGAAGCGAGTAAGGGTAAAACCAAGTCGCTGATCTTTATTGTCCGTAATAATAAGTAAAGAGGTTCCATAAAAAAATTCAGCCGAATAAAGGTCGTTTATGAAGTAGTTGATTCCCACATCTAAAGAATTTTCAGGTAGGCCACCAATGGTTGAAACCAGAGAGGTAGAATTCACATTTAAAAAAATGCTAGAGTAAGCTTTTTGTAAGTCCTCTTTTGACCTTGAATAAGTATAAGCCTTCACCCCTAATTTAAATTTCAAATAGTCGGTTGGACTAAAACTGAACCTAGCGCCAGTAACTGATTGGTCTAACTCTGGAGTGCGAGTAAAAGTGGTATTTAATATTTTAATGGAAATCGTTTGTTCAATATCGGCGCTTCCAAAGATAGCCGTCAGACTAAAATGCGGAAATGAATTTTGTTCACCAGCTTTAGAAAAAGTAAGTTCCATATTTCGATATCTTTTTTGAAACTTCGTTTCTTCAGAAATAGCTTGTCCGCCATTGATCAAAAATTCAAAGTTTTCAGAATACGCCACCGCTAAACTACCGTTAATGTCTCGATTGTTGATAACGGTTTCTTCGCCGTTAGTTTCAAATCGGGAAGAAGCACTATTAAAACTGAAAGAGCCGTAGGAAAAATATAGGGAATCTTCCTGGGGTCTTTGCGAAACTACTGCCCCGAAGTTAAAGGAGCGATAGTCTTTTTCTACCTCAGAATCAAATGATAGACATTTGTAAATAACACGCTCTTCAGCCTTGGCTGATAAAACAAAAACAATAAGAAGAGTGGTCAGGAAAAATCTCATTCTTTAATTTCTACGTTTTCTGACTCTTTCGCGAATTTGTTCTCGTCTTTGTGGTGAAAGACTTTGAAACTTCTGCCATCGGGCTTTCATTTGCTGTCTTTTATCCGCAGGCAATGAGCGCCACTTTTTGAAATTGTCTTTGAATTTAGTCTTTTGTTCGGGTGATAAGGACTTCCATTTGATTAAATTCTTTTTAAATTTTTCTTTTTGATCAGGGGATAAGGCTTTGAAGCGTTTATAGGCCGCTTGCACCTTAAGTTTTTCTTCCGGGGTCAAAGATTTATATTTTTGAAATTTAGCTCTTAATTCAATCTTCTGTTCTTCACTTAAAGAATTCCATCTGTTCTTAAGATCTTCAGCACCTGAATGTTCCGCGTCTTGAGCAAACGCTGACGAGCCCACAAGCAGTAATCCTAAAGAAGCCGCTGATGTTTGAATAAAATGACGGCGATTCATATTTTATCCTTTTTTTCAGTTGGTGGATTTTTGGTTAACATATCCACGTCATCAAAGTTTTCAATTAACTCTTGATCATCTTGGTTTGAAATAAACTCAAGACTCATGATCAAATCTAAATTTTCAATGATTTCTTGGTCGTTCATACATCTTCCTCCAGATCCTCTAATATATCTAAGTTTTCTAACAAATCCAAATCAGCATCGGAATCAGCAAGTAAATCGACATCTTGCTCTTCCAATTGTGTAAATTGAGTCAACTCTAATTCACCGAAATCCATGTTAGCGGGGTTTTTACTTTTTAAGATTAAAAATCCAGCGTAAGCAGCCAAAGATCCGGTTGCGAAGAAAGAACCCCAGTTAATAAAAACTTGTCTTCTTTTTTGAGTTTTTATTTTATCTAATTCTATTCTAACTGCGGACAAAGTTTGGTTATTTAAAGACTCAGGTGCCTGTTCGTTAAAAAGTTCATTCCATTTATTCATAAATGGCTCCCTTTTAATGCTTTTTCTAGATTCTCTTTCGCTCGGAACAGTAAAACCTTCACGGCATTAATATTAATTCCTAATTCAACAGAAAGTTCCGAATATGATTTTTCTTCATGCATCCAAAGTATTAAAGCCACTCTTTGGCGATCGGGTAAGGTATCAATCGCTTTCTTTAAGGCTTTCATATCTTCGGCCTTTTGAAGAGTTGTGCTAATGTCTTCAACGGAATCAGAAATTTGATTTTCATTTTCCTCAGAAAGCTGTTCTTCCCAACCTCTTTTATCTAAAACATTTAAAGCTAAATTTTTTGTAATTTTTAAAATCCAGGATAAAACGCTGGCTTTTTCTTGTTGCTGGAATGTGCCGGCGGATCTTACGACCCGGATCCATGTTTCTTGTACATTTTCTTCGGCTAACATACGTGCTCCTAAGATTCGTAAACTTAAACCGTAAACAGCGTTTTGGTGCTTCTTCATTAGGGATTCGAATGCTTTCGAATCCCCATTTGCTATTTTCTTAAGTAGTTCTATGTCTTCCATTATTCACAATATGAAAGCTCAATTGACTGCTGTTGTCCACCTTGATCAACAGTTGCAGCTCCGCAGCCGTTAAATGTTACCGTGGCTGAACCTGATTTGCTGCCAGTGTAGACAACTCCCAAAGAACCTGAAATCGGATGACAGCAGTTTGCAATCCACTGAAGACTATTCGCTGTGAAAACCGCAGTGAATTTTGCCAAGTTATGATTTACTTCTAGTTGACCATTGGAAACGTGTCTATTTGCGCGACTAAGTCCACCAGTGATATTTAATGGCTGAGTTGTGCGTACAGAAACATTAAAGATCTCGCGATTTTTAAACGAAAACGAACTGTGCCGACCTGCTACTGACAAGTCCCAACCCGCAGCCGTTTTAGTAACTGTACCGCCACCGCCATAAGCCGAACCACCATTGTAATCAGATTGTGCTTCGCTAGTGTGAGTAACTACTCCACCACGTGGACCGCTGATTGTAATGTCATATTCGCGGTTAACAGAATCCCCATCGGTAGTCATCGTGCAGCTTGCATGAGAATAAGTTAATTTTACAAAACCACTTAATTTTTTTCCAGAAGTACCTAAGTCGCAATTACCATAGGTTACTTCTTTAACGTTAGAATTGCAGACTACTGAAGGTGAGGCAGCTACGCGTTCGCAAAGTGCTGCATAAGCTTCTTTGCCTAACAATAGTGACCACACACTTGTTTTTTGATTTCCTGAACTTAAAGCATAGCTACTTCCGGCTTGGTCATCAGCAAGGCCATCCATTAATGTCACACCGGTTTCGATAGTTGCTTCAACAGGATCTACCGCCCCCATTGCATCTTGACCTGGATCATTTGCATTTCTTCTTCCACAGGCAGAAGTGATTAGTGCGACAATTGCGATCGTTGAAATTACTTTTAGATTTTTCATCTTAAGTCCCTTCTGGTCTTTCGGCCAAAATGTTAGTTACGTCTTGTAGGTGTAACCGATGGGAAGTTAAAAGGTTACGCGATTGCTGTAAATACATTCTCAAATTAGGATGTTTCAAAATGAGAAGAAGTTAACCTATTGAAATATCGATCAAATATTAAAAGGAGAATCGTATAGGCCTAACGGTGGCAGGATTTGATCACGATCACTGATTAGAAACTGACCTTTGTCGGGCCAATCAAAACCAAAGGAGTTCCATCGTATTCCAACATCGTTTTGTTCATGATAATTGGAGTTTTGAAAATAAAGAACCGTGGAATGATCTTGCATCGATAAAAAACCATGGGCGCACCCTTTCGGGATTAGCAACACTTGCGGGTTAGCTGAAGTCATCGAAAAGGAAAGATGTTTTTTAAATGATGGAGAATTTTTTCTTAAATCTAAAATCACGTCCAAAACCGATCCTGAAAGGCAATGCACTAATTTATCAGATGAAAAAGGTGGTGATTGAAAATGCATTCCGCGCAAAGAATTTTTCTTGGATACATTGTAGAAAATCTCGTAGGCATC
>JAYVAZ010000537.1:0-13640 GCA_043750675.1 Pseudobdellovibrionaceae bacterium
GTATCAAAAGAAAATCTGACCCCAAACTGTCGCGTCCCGATTTGTTTTTATTCGCAACACCTAGTCACTTTGAAGGATACAAACCAGGATTCGGAAAAACTACTCTGGAAAAATCCAACCGAATCACGTGGGCTATATTAAAGGCGTATACCTCTAGTCAGGGTACGGTAAAAATAAAATCAAATAATCCCTTTGCCACTCCGGAAATTAATTTTCGTGATTTTGGCGATGGCAATCCCAGACATCCTGACGCCACCGCACTGGCGAAAGGAATTCAGTTTGCGCGAGAAACGCAAAACAAATTACAAAATTTTCGTTGGCTGGAGGGTAATTCTAGCAAGGAAATTTATCCCGGTAGCAAAGTCATGAGTGATACCGAACTTCGAGACTTTTCAGTTAAAGAGTGCTGGGGACATCACGCTTCGTGTTCCAATAAAATGGGATCCGCAAAAGACTCAATGGCGGTTTTAGATTCTAAATTAAAAGTACATGGAACTTCTAATTTACGAGTGATCGACGCCTCTTCATTTCCAAAAATTCCGGGATTCTATATCACTATGGCTATTTATATGTTGGCCGAAAAAGCCAGCAAAGACATGATCAGCGCGGCAAGAGGCCTGACGTGAAAACAAATCAGTTTGACCTTCTTATTATCGGCAGTGGTTACGGTGGATCTGTAATGGCCGCCCGAACCGCCGAAGGACTTCCCGGAAAGAAAATTGGCCTGCTGGAACGCGGTCGACGATTTCGCCCTGGCGATTTTCCGCGCGACACCTATTCACTAATCAAAGAAGTTAAAACGACCTTTCGTCCTTTGGGATTGTTCGACTACAAACCTACTGAATCCATGGACATCCTGAGCGGCAACGGATTAGGTGGAACTTCCCTAATTAATGCAGCTGTTATGTTACGCGCACAACCCGAAACTTTTAAGCACTGGCCAACAGAAATTGATTCCGAATCTTTACGACCTTTTTACGAAAAAGCCGAAGTGGTATTAAAACCAAACACGGTAAAACACTCTTATCCCAAATCAGAATTAATGAAAGTTTTGGCGGACAAGATCCAACTGGCTTTTCAAGCAGCGCCGGTCGCAATCAATTTTGATCCAACCCAACGTTCAGCCTGCAACGGCTGTGGGGACTGTGTTACCGGATGTAATGTCGGCGCCAAAAATTCTTTAGATCATAATTACATTCGCCGCGCCGAAGAAAATGGTTGCCAAGTAATCACAGCCACCGCTGTAGAAAATATCGATTGGAATGAAAATGAAGAATTCCCGTTTAAAGTAAAAACCGCAAATGTCGAATTTTTTGCAAAAAAAGTAGTGCTTAGCGCTGGGGTTACCGGAAGTTTTCAAATTCTTAATGAAAGCGTATCCAGCAATCAGCTGCCTTTGTCGTTAACGCTGGGAAAACATTTTTCTGGAAACTTGGATGCAATTTCGGTCTCTGTAGACACCAATACTACAACATCCTCCTTAGGTACTTCGGACCAAAAGAATGCTCCAGGTCCTACCATCCTCACCTACATTGAGGGTCGTAAAAACGGTGAAGGTTTTATCGTCCAAGACGGCTCGATACCTTCCGCCCTTACCGGTCTTTCTTTGTTGATCGTCGCCTTTATATTATTGTTTAATCCGTTAAGACTATTTCGGGCCTTTAAAAAATACGGAACAAACCTACTGTCGCAAACCGTAAAAAATTCTCAAGTCTTTTTACTGATGGGCTATGATGATGCCGCCGGAATCCTAAAACAAAAAAACGGACGTCTCCATATTGAATGGAATAATTCTGGCGCACAAAAAAGTTTAATGAACGGACGAAAAAACCTAAAACAGTTAAATTCCCTTTTAGGCAGTTTTTATCTCCCTAATTTAAAAGAATCATTCGCTTCTTTTTTTCCGAAGGCAACCACACCCATCACTGTGCACGCTTTGGGCGGAGTACCTATGGGATCTTCAATTGAAAACGGAGTTGTCGATTCTTATGGACGTGTCTTTCACCGAATGGGCGGTTTTATTCCCGGCTTGCGAGTCGTTGATGGTTCTATATGCCGAACTTCTTTAGGCTGCAATCCCTCCCTAACAATAGCGGCGTTGGCAGAACGTTCCGCCGAACATTTGTTGGGTGAATATCACAGGGAAGAAACGGATATTAAGTCATGAAAACGTCAAAACTATTCTTTATATTATTTTTTGTGCTTCTCCCTTTTGGGGTTTCCGCCAGCACCTTTTCCGAAGATACCATGGTAAATGTTTTGGGTGGAAAAACGCATTTAGTTACTAAAAACCCCACCGATGAAAGTAACAGTAAGGGCGTCATCTATTTTTTTCATGGGCACGGAGATCGCGCCGCTAACCATGTAGATTTTTTTGAAACTTTCAGTAAACAAGGTTATAAATTGGTCGGTTTTGATCTCCCAGGGCATGGTGACTCGGAAATGGGATCGTTGGATAAATACTCGTTTGAAGATTTTTTCACCATTGCCGCTGCCGTCGTCGATCAAACCTTAAAACCCGGTCAAAAGTTTTATTTTGTTGGATGGTCTTTAGGGGGGTTGGTTGCCTATGAATTCGCCCAACATTTAGAAAAAACTCATCGTACCGTTCCTGAGAAACTAATCCTCTGGAGCCCTGCCTTCTTCGGTCGACCTTTACCGGGAAAAATCGGAAGGGCGGATATCCGATTGTTGACGCAAAATTCCCAATTCAGCGGTTCGGTACCGAAACCCCAGTATTTTATCGAGACTCCCCTGTTTACATTACGACTGCTGGCCGAAACAATGCCTTATCAATGGAAAAACTGGGAACTGAAAACACCGACCCTCGTTTTACTTTCTGAAGACGCTTATGATTACTATGTCGATCCAGTTAAAACGTTGCAGTTTTTAAAACGAGGTCAGACCGGGCCCACCATTGGTAAATGCGACGAAACTTGGCACGCTCTGGATTTCGAGCCCGCCGTGATTCAAAGACAAGTATTTAGTTTAACCCAAGACTTCCTGCAAGAAAGGTCACCATGGACACCGTTCACGGAAACACTCTGTCATCTGATGTAGCACTTTATTCTTTTCAAGAAAGTTTTTTGGGAAAAACTGGCGATGGCAAAGTGAAAATAAATTTACAAAATTTAAAACTGACCTTAACCGATCAGCAGTTTTTTTCGCAGACGATATTTACCGAAAGCGGCCTAGAAGGCAGAATTTCGGAAGGTTCTATTGATTTTGAACTAGATGGTAAAAATTTATATGGAATGTTAACAGGCGGTACCGTGCACATCTTGTACGGGGGCGAATCTTTAATCAAATACATGCACTACGAAATGGAGTTTTTGATCAGCGGAGAAATATTAAGGCTGCGCGGGGATAAATATCTCTATCGCCGGCATCGAACCCCTTTGACTATTTTTAGGATTTTAGACGAAACAACGCGGCTTTATTCCAAAATTGAATGGCAAAATAGTTTTTATGACTTAGAGCTGAAAGTTAACCTCAGCGGCCTTTTCCAGATGTTATTGACCTCTTCGATTGAGGTCGATCCAGGGCAAAATTCGCTGCTGGCAATGTTAAGATTCCTGCGTAAATTCGCTTATACGCTGATGCGCTGGTATTTTTGAGTTTTTTACCTGTCAAATAAACGAACAGCTATCAAAAACGTGAAACTGTGTTAGATTGCCTTCTTTAAGCAGCGCAAAAATCTGCGTAAGGGGTATTTATGAATTCTACGGCTAGCCTAATTTTTCTAACCATTTTGTTGATGGTGCGTTCTTCTTTCGGAGCTCCCTCATTCAATTTAAAACCTAATATTCTTATGAAGTACGAGTTTGTTTCTAAACTTTCCAACGGTGACAAAAGCGTTAATACCCTAACGGTTTTAAGCAATGGCAAAGTCGACCTTCTTAAAGAACTTCCCGGTCAATCTAGTTCCAGCAAAGTAGCCACTTTATCTAAAGATTCCATCGACAGAATCCTTAGCAAAATTTCAAAAGTTTCAGAATCTGCTGGAATGGTTTCTGATGGTGGCCAGTTAGTTTCTGATTGCAAATCGGAAGCAACAAGCCTGTGTTCGATCGTAAAAGACGGAAAAGAAATTGCGATCTCCCAATACAAAAACTGCGATTATCAAGTTATTGACGACGCGCATGGCGCCCAATTAGAAAGAATCATCGAAGGCCTAAACAAAATCAATGCACCGTAAGGCCTTTGCAAACAGTTTAGAAATAAAAAAAGCCCATATTAAATGGGCTTTTTTTTAACTTATCCAGTGTCTTTTACCATTATCTTACGCGAAGATAATAAGCAATTGCCTCGATCTCTTTACTTTTAAGTTTGGTGTCCAAGCCCTTCATTTTGGTATTGAATCTGACCGACTCAAAAAATTCATTTGGTGTAAAGCCGTGAATGTCTTTTGCGCCCGCAACGTCATGGCAGGTGGCACAGTTTTGCGAATACAATTTTTGTCCATCATAAACAGCAAGGTAGAAGTCACCGTTCGTTAGATTATGATCATAGATTCGACCCTGTCCTGCACGTGTGTATGCCTTCAGTAAAGGGCAATTTGCCGTTTGGCCAGTTTGAAAATCACTCCCGTGTTCACAGGGAAAACCGTTCGTGTGCAACCGATGCGTCGTCATATCGTCATTTTTAATCATTAGTTTTTGACCAACAAAACCCTCAACGGTTTCATTGGCATTGTTCCAAACTTTTCCCGCAGTTCCACTTTTGATGGAAAAGTTAACCGTATCCGTAGCACCGACTGAATTGGATAAATCATAAATGTATTCAGGCAACATGGTCACCGTTGTTCCATCTGATACCGTTGCTTTTACGCTAAGGTAACCGACCCTAGAACAATTAACTACGTACTGGGCACTGGTTTTACCATTCTTCTCGGTACAACCGGAAGTCAGGCCATTTAATTTGTAACTCCAACTATAAGTCATAGTTTCGGTGGCCAAATAAACGCTGTAGGCTATGTCTTGATTAAATGTTACTTCACCTTCCGCCACCTTTAATACGTGTGGGAATTCGTGCGAAGTAGATAAGTCTTGCAGCGCTTGTTCTTCGGTCACTACCTTAAAGGCAGGGCCACAATTCTGGAACGCTAAGACCAACACGGCAAAGAACGACAGGAACACTAACTGCTTAAGTAGTTTCATAAACGACCCCTTATTACTTATTTACAGGATAAGTGATTTATCGGCTTTTTAAAATCGCGCTTCAAATAAATCGTACAAAACGTTTCTCTTTGATATGATCACGAACCAAAATTTGACATTCTCAAAACGATACAGCTGTACATTAAATTAATAGTGTAGAAGTATTAGTCTAATTTAACATTGGCAGGACACAAAAGGAGTCACAAAAGGTGCAGTGGAAAAAAGAAACTTTTATACTTAGTACCGATAAAACCCTATTACAGATCGATCGAATTCACCGATTTTTATCACAGGAAGCGTACTGGAGTTTTAACATCCCCCTTGATGTGCTAAAAAAATCGATTGAAAATTCTTTATGTTTTGGCCTTTATTCCCAGTCTGAGAATGAAGCACTACAAATTGGATATGCCCGCATAATAAGCGACTTTGCCACGTTTGCATGGCTTTGCGACGTGTATGTGGAAAAAGACTGGCGCGGAAAATCACTTTCGAAGTGGATAATGGAGTGCCTGGTTTCGCATCCTGATATGAAGGGCCTGCGTCGATTCTGCTTGGCGACTAAAGATGCTCACTCCTTGTACTCGAAATACGGATTTGAAATTACGAAAACCCCTGAAAACTGGATGGAAATTAAAGACAACAACATTTACAAAAAGCTGACTTGAATATTTCAAAAAAGGACTCGTCTTTTTAGTTCTTTACAGCTACTGTCGTGCCTTACTTTTTAAGTGAGGAAATGTGAAATTTATTTCGTCAGTGAAAGCGGTTACAAAGGCCCAACGGGAAAAAGCCCAATCCGCTGTTGAACAGCTTCTATCGAATAATCACCCTTTGTTAGCAGCGCTGCAAAAGCAAATGGGTTCTGCGGCGAGTGATTTCAAAAATCTAGAAACAGTCAAAAACAGTTTTACTCAGTTTGCAGTCGTTGGGATTGGTGGCAGCAGTTTAGGCATCCAGGTATTGTCACAGTATTTTTCAAAATCCAACTTCGTTTATTTTGATAATGTCGATGCCGCACAGTTCGAACACCAAATGAACTCATTCGAAAACTTGGACAAGGTATTTTGGCTATTCATTTCAAAATCCGGAGAAACGATAGAAACCCTGGCCGCCTTAGAATTTATCGACCAGATTTACCAACAAAAGGGAAAAAACCTGAAGACTCAGTCTTTGGTCATTACCGAAAAGAAGGCCAATTCATTAAGCCATTTGGCCGCCAGTCATAAAGTTCCGCAATATGAAATTCCTGTCGAAGTGGGCGGAAGATTTTCAGTACTTAGTTACGTCGGATTAATTCCGGCCTATTTGATGGGTTTAAATATACCGGCCATCGAAACCGGCGCCCGCAAAGCAATTGCCGACATAGAACTTGTTACAGAATTTGTGGCCGAAGTATTGGCCAGCTTTGAACGCGAAGAATGGATTACTGTTTTGTGGAGCTACAGCAGTCATTTAAAAAACTTCGGTTTTTGGTGGCAGCAACTTTGGGCCGAATCATTGGCAAAAAAAATCTCTTTGGACTCCCGCCCGGCGGTTAGAGTCAGCACCCCCCTTCCTTTGGTTGGTGCGACTGACCAACATAGCGTTTTGCAACAGGTCGTCGAAGGCGCTAAAGATAAAATGGTGGTTTTTTTACGCGTTGGTGCATCCGAGGGTGGCCGTTTACGATTACTACAAAGCCACTGTGAACCGACCAAATCCTTAAAGGGGTTACGTTTGGGCGATTTGTTAAAAGCCGAAGTCCTGGCCACGCAGCAAAGTTTAATCGAGTCGGGCATATCTAATATCAGTTTACAAATTGACAAATTAGATGAAGAAAATTTAGGTTTTCTTTTGATGTTTACTCAGCTATCTGTTTTAGCCTTAGGCCGCGCCTTGAATCTGAATCCTCTGGATCAACCTGGAGTTGAAAGAGGAAAAATTCTTTGCAAAGCTTTGTTAGCGGATCCAAGTTTACACAAATCATGAGGGGATGATTCAATGCGAACTTTTTTGTTTATATGTTTTTGCGGACTTTTGATTACCAGTTTTTCTGGACAAGCCAGTCCAATTATTCAGGAGTCGATCCTAGTTTCTAACCAAAATAAAATTATGCGTCCTGCCTCCCAGTGGTTGGAACAAGAAGCCACCATTGCGGAAAACCTATTGTTTCGAAATATTTCACCGAATGGCACTGCCGCTGGAGTAGTCATTGCTTCTCCACAAAACCAAAATCCAAATTATTTCCGCCATTGGACGCGGGATGCGGGTCTAACTATGGATGTGGTTTACCGTCTTTCCGTGCGTAGCAAAGACTATAAAAAGAAAATATTGTTAAAGGATTTGTTACGCGATTACGCCCGTTTTTCACGCCGCAATCAACTGTCGGCTGGTTTAGGCGAACCCATATTTGAAACGGATGGAACTCCCTTTCTGGGTCCTTGGGGCCGACCGCAAAATGACGGCCCTGCTATCCGGTCCATTGTTCTTATCCAATGGGCAAATACTTTACTGGATCAAGGTGAATCTGAATTTGTAAAAAATGAACTTTATTCAGCACACCTACCCGTTAACACCTTGATCAAGGCCGACCTAGAATATGTTTCTAATCATTGGAATGAACCGTGTTTTGATCTTTGGGAAGAGGTCAAAGCCAAACACTTTTATACAAAAATGGTGCAACGAAAAGCTTTGATCCTAGGCGCACAGTTATCGCGTCGGCTGAACGATCCTTTCGCGGCTGATTGGTATGAGACCCAAGTCGGTAAACTGGAAAATTCGATTCTAGAACACGTTTATCAGCGCCCCGGCAAAACATTAAATCGTACGCAGTGGAACGATGGTATTTTAGCCAGCCTGAATTGGACGGAAGGTTTGAATTCAAAATATTCTAATTTGGATGTCGCCGTAATTCTGGGTGTCTTGCATGGGCATCAAGGCCAGTTCTTAAATTATTCACATCCCAAAGTCGAAAGAACTTTCAATCTCCTTGAAACCACTTTTGCTGATTTATATCCCATCAATAAGAAATATCAGCAACTGCCCCCGGCCATTGGCCGCTACCCAGAAGATATTTACGCGGGAACAAATTTCGACGGTGGCAATCCTTGGGTCCTGGCGACTCTGGCCGCAGCCGAGTACAGTTATAAAATGGCTAATGAAACCATCAGCAAAAATCCACGTTTGGCGATGCGCTGGATGAATCGGGCCGATCAATATGTACAGCGGGTCCAGTTCCATGCAAATCCAGATGGCACCCTATCCGAACAAATTGACCGGTTCAGTGGCTACATGAGTTCGGCACAAAACCTAACTTGGAATTACGCCGCCGTGCTTACGACCTATTGGGCACGTAATGAATTTCTGAAAAAATTAAACATAAATACAAACAATAAATAACCCCGGAAAAAGGACAGCTAAATGAAAACAATCTTTATTGCAGTTTTAACATTGCTAACGACGGCTTCTGCGTTTGCAGCACCAATCAAAATCGGATTAGTTCTTTCGACTTTACAAGAAGAACGTTACCAAAAGGATCAAAAGTATTTTATTGAAGAGGCTAAAAAATTAGGTTTTGAAGCCATAGTCGTTTCTGCAGATAACAATGCCCAAACACAATCTGCAAAAGTTGAAAACTTGTTAGCCCAAGGCGTAAAAGCATTAGTGATCCAACCGGTAAATTCTGAATCAGCAGCGAATTTAGTAAAAGCGGCCCATGATGATAAAGTCCCAGTCGTTGCCTACGACCGCATGATCTCGAATGCAGGAGTTGATTTTTACGTGACTCAAGATTCTTTTTTAGTCGGTGTATTACAGGCCGAAGCCGCAGTAAAAGCCACCAATGGAAAAGGAAACTATGTCATCCTAATGGGACAAGCAGGACATTCCGTAGCGAACGAGATTACTCGTGGTGTGGAAAGCGTACTTAAAAAATATCCATCCATCAAAGTAGTAATGAAGAAAAATCACGAAGGCTGGAGTTCTAGTGCGGCGATGGCAACAGTTGAAAATGCATTAACGCAAAATAAAAATAATATTCAGGCTGTAATCGCAAATAATTCAGGAATGGCCCGCGGCGCGGTTCAGGCGCTGGGTGAACAAGGCTTGACTGGAAAAGTTTTCGTTGCCGGTGCGGACGCTGACTTGGCTGCTATCAAAGACATCGTTGCTGGCAAACAACAATTTGAAGTTTTAAAAGATATTGCTCCGTTAGCCCAAACAGCGGCGCGAGTAGCCTTCCAACTGGCCCTTGGTCAAAAACCGACTTCAACTGAAACCGTAATGAGTGGTTCTTTTAAAGTGCCTACAGTAGCCACACCTGTTTATGGAATTACCAAAGATAACTTAGAAGAGAGAATCTACAAATCAGGATTTCATTCTAAAGTGGACGTGATGGGAAAATAATTTGTCCGAACTTATTCAGTTAAAGAATATTGCAAAACATTTTGGCCCAGTTAAGGCTTTAGCTGAGGTCAACCTTAATCTCCAGCCCGGCGAAATTTTGGCTTTGGTTGGAGAAAACGGTGCAGGCAAATCCACCCTGATGAAAATTCTTGGTGGAATTTATCCGCACGGTGAATACCAAGGTACCGTTCTGGTTGAAGGCAAAGAAATTTCCTTTAAATCGACATTGGACTCTGAACGGCATGGGATCGCACTGATCCATCAAGAACTTTCCAACTTCTCGCACCTGACTGTCGCCGAAAATTTGATGGTCGGCCACTGGGCCGCTTTAGCGCAAAACCAGCCGACTGTAACAACAGCGAAATCCTGGTTACAGAAACTCGGTTGGATTAATTCGCAGGAAATTTACATCAGAGCCGATCAACTGCTGGCCCCGCTAGGTGTCGATTTCAGTTCCCGAGAGCGGATGTCTACCCTAAGCGTTGGCCAACAACAGTTAGTGGAAATCGCCAAAGCTTTATCGAAACAATCTAAAATTCTTATTTTAGACGAGCCTACTTCGTCTTTGTCGAATCGCGAAACGGAAAAACTTTTTAAAATTTTAAACAAATTACGATCGCAAGGCCGAGGATTGATTTACATTTCACACAGGATGGAAGAGATTTTTTCCATATGTGATCGCGTGACAGTTTTACGTGACGGCCAATCGGTATTTTCATCGGAAATCAAAGGTTTGGAAAACACGACCTTGATTAAACATATGGTTGGCCGCACTATCGAAAACTTTTACCCTCCCAGCCTTCATTCTCCCTCCGAAAAAATCGCCTTGGAATTAAAACACTTTACAACGCAGAATACTTCTACCGGGAAACACCTAGGACCTTTGAACCTTCAGCTCCGCCAAGGCGAAATACTAGGCTTCGGTGGCCTTTTGGGTGCCGGCCGCAGTGAACTTTTGCAGGCTCTTTGTGGCGACGAAAATTATCGTTCCGCTGGGGACGTTTTTCTAGAGGGTAACCCTTTACCAGTAAAAAATCTGCGTTACTCTTTTCGCGCGGGGTTTGGATTAGTTCCCGAAGACCGCAAAAATCAAAGCATTCTACCTTCCCGGTCGTTAACCGAAAATACGGGTTTATTACGCTTGTCCCAACGACCAAGTTTAAAATGGGTCTCCGCGAATGAAGAAATAATACAGACTCAAAATGATTTGAAAGTTTTAAATACGCGGTTTAATTCCGTCGAACAAAAAATAACCGAACTCAGCGGTGGCAATCAGCAAAAAGTAATTTTTGCGCGTATACTGCAAAACAATCCAAAAATATTAGTTCTGGACGAACCCACTCGCGGTGTCGATGTCGGTGCTAAGTTTGAAATTTACCAGTTAATGCGCCAATGGACTAACGACGGCAAATCTATTTTGCTGATCAGTTCCGACTTACCTGAACTGATGGCAATGAGTGATCGCATTTTAGTTATGGCCTACGGAAAAATTCAAGGCGAATTAAAAAAATCGGAATTCAATCAAGAGAAGATATTAAGTTACGCTTTAAAATCAGAGACTCCACCCGTTGCAACCACCGAAAGGTCCCACTAATGAAAACTTTTTTACGACAAAACGGTGCTTGGCTGGGTTTTCTGGTTTTAGCGATTATATTAAGTGTCAGCACGGGCGGAGATTTCCTTTCGCCGCGAAATCTAACGAACCTGATACGACAGGCCTCACTGAACGGCATTCTTGCTGCTGGCATGACAGTGATTATTTTAACCGGGGGCATCGATCTTTCCATCGGCAGCACCGTGGCGTTATGTGGAATTTTCGTTGGGTTAACTCAGGTCAATGGTGGCTTCGGTGCACTAGGTATGTATGGACTTTGCGTCTCGGCGTTGGTGTCGGTTTTTATAGGTTTAGCCCTAGGCCTATTTAACGGGTTTCTAATCGCCTCTTTAAGACTAGCACCCTTTGTTATTACTTTAGGTATGATGGTTATTGCTCGAGGCCTGGCGATGATTTTTTCCGGCGGATCCAGTATTTCTCCTATGGGTGATGATTTAAACACTTTGGCCAGCGGTTACTTTACAGAAAATGTCAGCATTGCGGCTCTAGTTTTAATATTTCTTTTTAGTCTATTTTTAATTAGGAAAAATAAAATAAACATTAAGGACTTTTTATTTCCGCTATTGGCATTGGTCCTTTTTTCGCAAAGTTTCGTGCGCTATAAAGGCATTCCCTATTTGGCTTTCTTTTTATTTGCGACGGTCGCGGCTACCTGGGTTTTTCTAAATCGCACGGTTTTAGGAAGAAACATCTACGCGGTGGGTTCCAACGAAAAAGGCGCCTATTGGGCGGGTGTGTCCATCAAACAGGTAAAAATATCTGCCTACGCACTGATGGGTCTGCTATCGGGCCTGGCGGCATTTTTATTATCGGGCCGACTTAATGGGGCTGATCCAAACGCTGGACAACTGTTTGAGTTAGACGCCATCGCCGCAGTCGTTATCGGTGGCGTAAGTTTAAAAGGTGGAATGGGAAGCGTTTTAGGAAGTCTGATCGGGGCATTAACCATGGCTACGTTAAATAATGGAATGGACCTTCTGGGAATTTCCAGTTTTTATCAAATGGTATTTAAAGGAGTAATTATTATCCTTGCGGTTTCGCTGGATCGAAATCAGCGCGAATCTTGATTGACCGAAAATCCCAGGGCCGCAGCGCCAATAACTCCGGCTTTACCTTCCAAAGAAGACGGTAGCAGTTGCACTTGATTCTTTAAGGCTTGAAATCCCTGCTTCGACAATTCGGTCTTAAGATCCGTTAATATACGCCCGCCACCGGTGGTGAAAAGGCCGCCCGAAAATACAATAGCTTCGGGATTAAAAATGTTAATTAAACTTCCTACGGCTAACGACAGATCTACAATATATTCTTGAATACAGCCCTGAGCATCGGAATTAGTTTCGGCCAACTCTAAAATTTCGCGAGCCGGTAAAAATCGACCTAACTTTTTTTCGGCTCTTCTTTCTAATGCCTTTGCGGAAGCATAACGTTCAAAACAACCTTGGCCGCCACAATCGCAAGCAATACCACCTGGATAAAGGCAAAAGTGACCAATCTCCCCGGCCAATCCCGAACGGCCCTGTACTAATTGTGAATTAGAAAAAATGACTCCGCCGATTCCGGTGCCGAAAGTCAGCAATAGAAAATCCTTAAACGGTTGAGCAACACCGAATTTTTTTTCAGCTAGGCCCGCGCATTTAGCGTCGTTTTCAATTTGTGTGAAAATTTTCAAACGGCTTTGAAGTTCATGTTGCAGCGGAAAGTCTTTGAAGCCTTTGATGTTTGGCGTCTCCAACACAGTACCCGCTACGCGGTTCACGGCCCCTGGCCAACCTAAACCCAAACCCTGAATTGGTTCGGTCAGTTGCGACTGCACCTGATGAAACAGTTGCATGATTCTTTCGACCAAAAAATCAGGCGAAGAGCCTTGGGGAGTGGGCTCCCTAAAGCTCAGTAGAACTTCACCTGTTTCGTTAACGGCCCCAACCCTTAGATTAGTACCGCCAACATCTATACCCATAGAAATCATAGGTCATTGGTAGCAGATGGAATCTGTTGTTACAATCACTACTTTACCGTGTAAATCAATGATTCCAAGTGGCTATCAGCTGAATTCTCCAATACAGAAGCCAAATTTTGAAATGTCATATAGATATTTTGAGACGTATTAATTGAATAATCAGCCTTATTTGGGTTGTTGATGACCAAAGTATCTATAGTCCGGATCGTGCTTACCAGAAGATCGTAACTTTGATTATCGCAAACTTGCACTTGCACCAGTTGATTTCTAACGATGTTAGAAATATAGATCATCGATTCATTTCTTACTATGTCGTATAAACCCGAACGCAAAAGATCCAATTCCATATCGATCGTCGCCGCAGCTTTACCGATTTCCGCAGCTCCACAAGTATTGCCATTCTTTTGTAAATTTGATTACAACACAGACAGATGTCTCAAATTAAGACACTAGCGTGCTTACCGGTAAATAAATGTTACTAAAGGATTTCTTCTTTTTGTTCATTTATCCTGCCTTTTTTAGATTA
>JAYVAZ010000538.1:0-6769 GCA_043750675.1 Pseudobdellovibrionaceae bacterium
GGGTGCCGACTTGTATTGAAAATTAAATGCGATAGAGGATATAAAATGGGGTAAATTAGGATATAGAGGAAAAAGACCCCATAGGATTTTTTCATAAACGATTTTGTTGGTGTTCAATAAAAAATGGTTTGAAAAATCAAACGGTATTAGAAATTAGTTAGATCGGCTTGATAATGGATTTCTAAATTCCTAATATAGGACGGTAAAGTACTTATGATTTTTTTAAGATTGGAATAGTCCTCATTATGAACTAAATCCTCAAATTCTTTTCCCATATCACCCAAGTAATGGAATCCATAACTTGGACATGAGCCTTTCCAATTATGGCCCAATTTTTTAACTTTATTAAAGTCCTTTTGGTCCAGCATTTCATTTAATTGCTGAATCTCATTTTCTTTGTTTTTTAAAAAGCCTGGAATAAGGTCTTTTAACATTTCATCTACCGAAATAGTATCCGCTGTTTTGATAGCAAATTCATTTGCAAACACAACAACCCCCTCAATCTTTGTTTATCCGTAAACAGTTATAAAACTAACAAATTATTCTAAAATAAAAATAGTGTTAGTAAACTTTAAGCAATGTATATACCGATTTTAAAATAAATAAAAGGGCCATTTGTAGTTTTATTGGTGGAAATATTCCCGGGACCTTTCCCTTTTTACCCGAATTTGGTCATCGTTTCTGGCACAAACCAAATAGGAACCATTTAAAAGAGAAGAAGCTGGTATCTATTTTGCCTATTAATATGTTGTGACCATACAACTAAAGAGGGGAAGCTTTATGGATGTAGCATCTTTTTTTTCAGATCCAACATTTGAAGGCTCGAATAAAAGAGCACTTCAAACTAGGAAGATTCTAGTTGTTGAAGATGACAAAGACGTCACTGCATTGCTACGTATGGTTCTAATAGACGCTGTCGGTGATGCCCACGTTGATTGGGCGACTAGTTTTGAAGAATCTGTAAAACATTTAATACAGAACTCCGATTTAGTGCAGAGCTCTCCTTATGATCTTATTATTGCGGATGTCTTTTTAGAAGGGAATGGAATTGGTTTAGATTTGTTTAAATTAATTAACAGAACGTATACCGAGGTTCCGTTTTTAATTATCTCATCTTTGCCGTATGAATTGGTTCTAGAGGCCCTAGGGCAGGATAAGAAGGATAATTTTACCTTTTTACCAAAACCATTCCAACTTACGCAATGTAAAGCCAACATCAAAAATTTAATAGCACGAAAACTAAATTAAAGGAGTAATTATGGGAAATGCTATAAAGGAAAATGTATTATTAGACACGGAAGAAAAGTATCAGCAAATGGCACAGCTTTTTGTACTGAAATTGGCTGTCTCGTGGCTGGAAAAGCAAGAATGGATGAGTTCTCCTTACGGAGGACAAAATCCTGTGCAGGATTTGCTGTTTCAAACCCAGCTGACTTCAAATAGAATGTGGGAAGATTTTTTTTCCAAACGTAATAACTATGATCAGAATCATTTAAAGAAACAACTTGGTGATATGGGCGATGTCGCTTCTGAACTAAGTGATTTTTTTGATCGTAAGTTTAAATCTAGACTTGGATTAAATCTGATGCCCGCACCTTAATAGTGTGAAGAACCGAAGGGGACTGCCTGATTTAGGCATGTCCCATAGGACGTTCATGCTGATGATTTTTATCTTTAATGTAATTAATTCCTTCAGCAACTAGTGCCGCAAGTAAATCTTCTATTCCAACAGGATTTGGGCGATCTGCTGTATGATTGAGGATCGGGGCTGAAACAACGATTTGTTGTGCGCTATTCCGTGGCCAGAATATAACAAGTAGACCGACTAGTGAGAAACCCGAAAGGGCAAGGCTCCACGTTAGCATTGAAGAAAAATAAGTTATTCCTTCGACGTCTAATTGGGAACTGGCTTCTAATATTGAGATAATAATTCCTGCGGATAGTAAAACCGAAAGAATAAAGGAAGCCATAATTAACAGAAGTGTTTGGCGTCCTTTTTTTACGAGACCCTGGATGCCGGAAGAAATTGCAGTGTTAATTGCACCTTCAAAACGGGCGGAAAACATATTTGTTAGAATTGTAGCTAGTCTTAAAAACATTCATAACCCCTTTATGAAAAGGAGGGGACGAATGTCCCCTCGCAATATTATCAGCTTTATTTTAGTTAAATTAATTAGTGATTTGAACTGGTGCTTCGGCCAATTAAAATACCTGCCGCAATACCCAAGGCTGCCGATCCTAATACCGTGTAAACTGGATATTTTTTAACGGTGTCGATCGCAACATCATAACCTTCGCTAGCGCCATCTCTAAAAGCTTCATAACGAGAACTTAAATTTGATTCAAACTCTCCGGCTTTATCAGCAACTAAGTCTGCGCCTTCTTGGGCTTTGTCGGCAACTTTGTCCATTGCTTTTGAAGCACCATTGTAAGCTTGTTTTGCTAATTTGTTTGTGTTTACTTCCATATAATTTCTCCTTGTTGGTTGGTTTATCGTTTTGTTTATTCCGAACTTTTAGTTTAATTAATATTTGATTCAGGGGGCAGCGGTTCGATTTGAACATGGTTCTGCTTCATCGGTTGTTCATCTTCACTTTGTGGCGTCTGCTGAAAAGATTTACCGTTCCTAGCGTCTTCATTACCTTTGTTACCCAGGTCATTATCTTTAGTCTTATTAGGAAAGCGTTTTTCTGTCTTTCCAGCGTCTTCTTTTTTAGATTTTGAGAAGGCGGAATGTTTAGTTACCTTTTTCATTAGGATGCTCCTTAAAATTTATTGAGATAATTTAGGAAGTAGCAACATGAATGCCACATTAGAAGTCGATACGTGTGGCAGAAAATCCCTACAGAAGTTGTCCTACTGGAAAATATTCCTCGCCATTGAAGGAAGTGTTCTTAATTGCCCCAATCCTAAAAATAAGCTGAAAACTAATCTGTGGAGAAACGGCACTGCTCTTGCTTCATTACGTGTTCTTATACAAACAAAAACAAATAGGAGGTCTTATGAATGAAGATATCATGCAAGGTAAATGGAAAGAAGTGAAGGGCGCTATCAGAAGGGTCTGGGGTGACATTACTGGTAACGAACTGGAAGAAACAAAAGGAAATGTGACTGAAATTGCCGGTCTAATTCAACAAAAATATGGCCATAAAAAAGAAGAAGTAACTCACAAATTGAATACAATAATGAGTCACGTCGGAAGCGATTTGCGCGAAACTACCGAGGACGTCAAGGGCGACCTAAAAAAATCAAATGAAGAAGACGCTAATTTAAAACACTAATTAATTTAAATAATGGAGAATATAACTTATGTTGAATCAAATTTTCAAATCTGCAATCGTTTGTTCTAGTTTTGTTTTTGCTTTTGGTTGTGCTAATCACATGACTAAAAAAACCGAAGTAAAAACGGAAAAAATGGAACATGAGGTAACTGCAGCGGCAGACCTAAATCGTAGCGTTGTATCAGTTGTTGCTTTTTCGCCAGGTAAACAAGGTTTAACGGCGCAGGCATCTTCTGAAATTCAAAAAGCTTTAGCGGAAGCAAGACGTTTAGGTGAAATCAAGTCTGTTGATGTGGCCGTTTGGTCAGATATGGAATACCCAGCAGAAGGCAGTAAACTTCCACAGCGAGAAATAAAACTTGCTGATGAAAGAGCCAAAAGTATCGAAAAGTATGTTGATGGCCAAGCTCCTTCTGCGGATGTAAATACTTACAACATGGCTAAACAACCAAACTCATTTCAGAAGTGGTTAGATACAAGAGATGCCGAAGTAAAAAATAAATTGGTTGCCGCACAAGTTGTAAATCCGAATGGAGCAATGAGTGCCCAAGGTAGATCTTCTTCTGCTTTGATTTTTATTGAAGTGAAGTAATATTACGATTTTTACTTTCCGAAAAGGTAAGTAAAATAAAGCAGATAGGGTGCTTTTTAAGCGCCCTATTTCCCTATGTAGCAATGTTTAGTTTACTCAACATACGACTTAACTGGGTACAGCCAGATTGAATGCGGGTAAAAATGGTACATATAAAACAGGGCAAAAATCTACAGAAGTAAGGATGTATTATGGCTAAAAAGGCAAAAATTCTTATCATTGATGACGATCAAGACGTTAAAGATCTTATCGCAAGTTTTTTTAAGATGCGTGATTATGAATTGTTTCAATACGACGATGCGCAAAAGGCTTTAGAAGATATTACCAATGCAAAGGTAGAGTGCGACGTCATTATAACTGACCTAATGTTGCCAGGGATTTCTGGCATCGAATTTACTCAACGATTAAAAGATATGGGAAGTCATATTCCTATCATTCTAATTACAGCAAATAAAAAAGTGGAAGTAGCCGTAGAGGCCGTTCGCGCGGGGGCCTATGACTTTGTAGTTAAGCCATTGCACTTTCCACAATTGTTGGTTTCCGTAGAACGGGCTCTTTATCTAAATGAAGTTAAAGAAGAAAATTCTACCTTAAAAACGGCTGTCCTTTTACAAGAAGGACCGATTAGTCTTGAAGGTGTTGTCGGTAAAAGTCCCGGGATTAAAAATGTGTTGGATTTAGCACGAAGAGTAGCGAAGTCTTCAGCGAACATTTTGATTTCGGGTGAAAGTGGAACCGGTAAGGAAGTTGTTGCAAAAACAATCCATTCTATGGGGAATCGTAAAAAAGCTCCATTTATTGCAATCAATTGTTCGGCGATTCCAGAAAATCTTTTGGAGTCCGAATTGTTTGGTCATGCAAAAGGTTCGTTCACTGGTGCATCCGATAAAAAGATGGGACTATTTGAAGAGGCCGAAGGCGGAACGCTTTTCCTGGACGAAATTGGTGATCTAAGTCTTTCATTACAGGCCAAACTTTTACGCGTTCTGCAGGAAAGAAAGATCAAACGAATTGGCGAAAACCAGTTTAGACCTATTAATGTTCGCATTTTATCAGCAACGCATAAAAATTTGAGACAAGAAATTGTCGAAAAACGTTTCAGAGAAGATTTGTTTTTTCGTTTAAATGTAATTCCAATATGGATCCCGCCCTTACGCGAAAGAAAAGAAGATATTAGGCCGTTAGCAGAATTTTTCTTAAGAAAATTCTCTGCATTGAATAGTACCCGAGTAAAACAGTTCAGTAAGGAGGCGTTAGAGCACTTAATGAACAATGCTTGGCCGGGTAATGTTCGTGAATTGGAAAACACAGTAGAAAGAGCCGTTGTATTATCAAATTCTGATATCATTCACTTAGATGATGTAATGACTTTGATTGAAGATACAAATGTTCCCTCTGAAGAACCAGGATTTAACTTCCCAACCGGAGCACAAAGTAAAATTTTGACGGTGGAAGAATTAGTTAATAAATATGTTCAATATGTCTTGGAACTTAACCATGGTGTTAAGGAAAAGACGGCCAAGGACTTACGAATTGATCGTAAAACTCTTTATCGTCGGTTGCGTGAAATCGATGGTGATTCTAGAAATATTTCGGCAGTAAACAGTTTAAACTAAATTCAGGATTAACCCCAAAATAGTTTTGAGTTTAGGCAATGTCGACCCCGATTAGAACCGAAAGGAACTAATCGGGTTAGCTTTTAAAAACAATAACTAAAGTTTTCATTGGATAAAAAAAAGAGACTCGATTTTTTGGGGTTGGGACTAATCGAGCCTCTTGTAAGATATGAATTTGGTTTGAAGAACTAAGCGATGTGGTACTTGTAACCTTGCGAGTTTTCAATATACTCACCTAAATTATCAATCATTTTATTCAGTGGTAAAGATTTCGATACAAAACCCACATAATCAAAGTGTTCAGTTCTGCGAAAAGAGCACTCTTCTTTTGGTGAGGCAGAAAAAATAACTACTGGAATTTTTTCGCGATCCCACTGAAAGGGCAGGTAAGGCTCTAAACGTAATCCTTCCTCGGCCTGGAGCAGAGTTTCCTTTCCATTTAACCCTGGTAACTGCCAATCTAATATAATTAAGTCATAAAATTTTTCACTGATCAAATTCATCGCTTCAAATGAATCAACAGCTACGTCAACTTTACAATTGAACTTTTTAAGTAAAACGGTTCGTACAACATTTATAATATCCTGATTATCTTCGATCATTAAAACTTTTTTAGATCGCTTGAAATTATTAAAAAGTTGTAATCCATCAATATTGAAAGGTGAAATCTGATGTCCTGTAGTAGTAAGCATTTTAAAACCCCCTTGGTATAAATGTATGTAACTGAATGAACGGAAACATTGCAACTGGTAGGCCAATTGTAAAAATAATGAAACACAGTTTATTTCGTCAGCCATATAATTAAAACCGTGGCAAAAGTCCACCCACGTAGAAGTTTAGGATTTTTTTCTAAAATCTGGGGCAATATTCCACGTACTGAACTCTTATCTACATAAAAACGGTTACAGAGTGTGGCAGCAACCTTGCTGATAACAAGTTGACGAGAAACAAGCAAAGAAGGTTTTATGAAAACATTAGCGGTACTTATATTAGTCGTACTTTCCTTTTCTAAGGTAACTGCAGCTATAGCCCCGGATAATACTGCAATCAATCAGCGTGATCAAAAATCTGGCGAATTAACTGCAGATCAACAAAGCATGTCTCAACAAGACATGGAAATGACCCAAAAAATTCGTCAAGCAATTATGAAAGACAAAACGTTTTCTACTTACGCACAAAATATTAAAGTAATTACGGTGGGCAGTGCAGTGACTTTAAAGGGCCCAGTAAGACGTGCAGAGGAACAAAAGGCTTTAGTCCAAAAAGTGAAAGCCGTTGTT
>JAYVAZ010000539.1:0-2329 GCA_043750675.1 Pseudobdellovibrionaceae bacterium
ACTGTCTTTTTTAATCATTACCGAAAATGGTGTACCGGATAAAGGTTACTCTTTGATACATAATAGGGAACATACGAATATTTCTTTTATTTTGTTTGAAGGCACCCAAATCGCGCCTAAAGAAGCGACATTCACGATACAACGTGGGTATTTAGGTTCTTATCCTAACTTGTTTTTAAAAGTAGAACGTAGTCAGTTGAAAGAAATGGTTCGGGAAATCAGCGCCATCGATAGTCAAGAAAAGTACCTACAATTTAAAAATGTTTATCGTTTGGAACGCAGGGGTATCGATTTTTGGCCATTATACGATTTTATTAATAGAGACTTAGCGCATCTATTACCAATCGAAGCTGGATTTATGGATTTATCTCACCTAGAATAGGTGGATGAAAAAATGTAAATTTATCTTTGCAGGTGCGGTCATGATATTGGGATCTCTTTCATTGGCGGGCTCAGTCGCGCCTCCAAACAAAACAGCGACTACCTTTGAAAAAAGAACGCTGCCTTTTTTGTTCAAAAAAAATAAAAGTTTTTTAATTTCGCCCTACAGTTTTAAGGCTGCAATGTCTTTGGCCGAAGCCGGTGCCGAAGGAAAAACTTTGTCCGAACTTCAAGATCTTAATTACGGGGTGCAGTTATTTCCAAACGTTAGTAATAACATTACCCAGATTTTATCTGTCCAGAAGGTTTGGGTTGAAAAGACTTACCCCTTAAAATCGGAATATGTTGATAAAATAAAAACGAATTGGAATTCGGAAGTTTTGGCGGTTCCGTTTAAACAGCATCCTAACGAACAAAGAGAAATGATTAATCATTGGGTGGAAAGTAACACCAATCAAAAAATTAAAGATCTCATTCCGGCAGGTTCAATCACAAGCGATACGAAAATCGTGTTGGCCAATGCGATTTATTTTTTATCCAATTGGAAAGATGCCTTTGATGCTAAACAGACAACGACGATGACATTCAAGCCCAGCGGAGGCAAAGAAGTCGAAATGCCGTTTATGGTGAAAAAATTTGATCAAGTCAAATACATCGAGAACCCAAAGTGGAGTGCGGTGGTTTTACCATATGTCGAGGCCGGTGCTGAACTGATGATCGTTTTGCCAGCGCCAAAACAAAAAATCCAAGCCGTTGCCGAGCTAGTTTTAAATACGAATACGGCAGATATCGGAACGGCCCCATTGATGGTCTATCTACCAAAATTTAAATTAGAGTACCTGGTTGATTTCGCTCGTTTTGCTAAGGAGTTGAAAATCACCAATACCTGTTCCGTCAAAGCTGATTTTTCCAACATGAGTGATCGCGCAAAAAAGGACAAACTTTTTGTGTCTAATATTTTCCATAAAACATTTATGGAAATAGACGAAAAGGGTACCGAAGCCGCGGCGGCAACGGCAGTCACGATGCGAATGGGTAGCGCCGGCGGCGGGCCGCAGGTCTTCAAGGCGGATCATCCGTTTTTGTTGGTGCTAAAATATAAAGAACAGAATTTATTCCTTGGATATTTTAACAACTAAATTAGAAATTCCCCCACACATAAGCGGGTCTATCGGTGTGGATCACATCAAATAGCTCACGCGGAGATCCTGGTACTGGAATTTGAATGCAACGAATGAATAGTGGTTAGTGATTTTTAATCACGAAGATTAAAAGCTAAATACGTTTGATCGAAAAAATTGCTTCCCTGTTTGATGCCGCGCAATTCAATGCCGTATCTGATAAAGCCAAGTGATTCAAAAATACCAATAGCATTGGCAGATGTATTTGTAACAACGGCGCGAATAAATTTGAGTTCTTGATGGCTGGAACTCTTTTTGGTTAAGGCCGCAACAAGTTTTCTTCCTAAACCCTTATTGCGAAATTCTGGAAGAACGAAGAGGCCCCATACCGTGCCTTTATGTCCAACAGAGTGCTTTTTTTCCCTCTTAAGTCCGATAACACCAACAAGTTTCTCTTCATGAAAAACGCCTAACACAAAATCATCCTGACTACTGTTCGCGAGCAGATTTTTCACCTGCTCGCTGGTCGCTTTGGTCCAATCTTCTGCGCCAGTGCCAAAGGCTTCGGGGTGGAGTTTAAGACCTTCAAGCCGAATTTTGTAATAGCTTTCGCTGTCATTTTCTTTCAATTGTCGAATCATCATGACTCCAAAGTTTATATTCTATTATAGGCTGAGAGCGGACTGCGGTCACCAAGCTAATGCTTTAATCCACCCACTGGTTATCTACCCTGAACTTTTCTGAATAAGCCTTGATTGCACAAATCTCCAATAAAACAGATTGTGATGACGACAAACCAATCTTAAATTCTGCACGTCATGCGAACC
>JAYVAZ010000540.1:0-3751 GCA_043750675.1 Pseudobdellovibrionaceae bacterium
GTTGTGACTGGCGATCGCGCTTCAATTCCGAAACAAAATAAAGATAAATAGCAGCACAAATAAAAAAACCCCGGGTTTTTAATCCCAGGGTTTTTGTGAGTAACTAGAATCCAGACAGCGATTCTTACTCCGCGCAGCGGACCTACATCATACCGTCCATGCCACCCATACCGCCCATGCCACCCATACCGCCACCACCAGCGCCGCCGCCAGATGATTCTTTCTTAGGTGCTTCAGCGATCATTGTTTCAGTTGTTAACATTAACGAAGCAACTGAAGCTGCATTTGTTAATGCACAACGAACAACTTTAACTGGATCAATAACACCGTCTTTTAAAAGATCTGTGTATTCATCTGTGTAAGCGTTGTAGCCGTAGTTTGAAGACTTATCTTGCATAATCTTATCAACAACAATCGCGCCGTCTAATCCAGCATTTGCAGCGATTTGACGAACAGGCTCTTCACAAGCACGTTTGATAATTTTTGCGCCAAACATTTCTTCTTCAGCAAATTTAGTTTTGTCGATTTTCATCGAAGCACGAAGTAAAGCTGTTCCGCCGCCGGCTACGATACCTTCTTCAACCGCTGCGCGAGTTGCATTTAATGCATCTTCAACACGAGCTTTCTTTTCTTTCATTTCAACTTCAGAAGGCGCGCCAACGTGAACAACGGCAACACCACCAGAAAGTTTAGCCAAACGCTCTTTCAATTTCTCTTTGTCATAATCAGAAGTTGTTTCTTCAACTTGTGCTTTGATCTGAGAAACACGCGCTTGGATGTCCGCTTTTTTACCAGCGCCATCAATTACTGTTGTGTTGTCTTTGTCGATAACGATACGTTTAGCAGTTCCTAAATCAGCAGCAGTAGCTTGTTCCAATTTAAGACCAATGTCTTCAGAGATCATTTTTGCGTTAGTCAAAATAGCGATATCTTCTAACATTGCTTTGCGACGATCACCAAAACCCGGTGCTTTTACGGCAGCAACTTGTAGAGTGCCACGTAATTTATTAACAACCAAAGTTGCTAATGCTTCACCTTCGATATCTTCAGCGATGATTAACAACGGACGACCAGATTTAGCTACCGCTTCTAATACGCCCAACATGTCTTTCATGTTAGAGATTTTTTTGTCATAAACTAAAACGTAAGCGTTTTCTAAAACCGCTTCCATTCTTTCTGCATTAGTTACGAAGTACGGAGATAAATAACCACGGTCGAACTGCATACCTTCAACAACAGTTACTTCTGTTTTTGCGGTTTTTGATTCTTCGATAGTGATAACACCTTCGCGACCAACTTTATCCATTGCATCTGCCAACATTTTTCCGATTTCAGAATCATTGTTGGCAGAAATAGTTCCAACCTGAGCCACTTCGTTTGAAGTTTTAACTGGTTTAGAAAGCGCCTTTAATTCGTCAGTAACTGTTTTTACTGCTTTATCGATACCGCGTTTGATCGCTGTAGGATTGTGGCCAGCAGTTACAATTTTGACACCTTCGCGATAAATCGCCTGTGCTAAAATAGTTGCTGTTGTTGTTCCGTCACCGGCCTGGTCGTTGGTTCTAGAAGCAACTTCTTTAACCATCTGTGCGCCCATGTTTTCGAATTTGTTTTCTAATTCGATTTCTTTAGCAACAGTAACACCATCTTTGGTAATTAAGGGTGCACCGAAAGATTTTTCAATAACAACGTTACGACCTTTAGGTCCCAAAGTAACTTTTACTGCATTTGCTAAAGTGTTTACACCCTTTAGAATGCTTGATCTTGCGTGTTCAGCAAATAGTAATTCTTTTGACATTTTATATTCTCCTTAGAGTTTAGTTTTTAAATCAGTTAAATACGCCTAAGATATCTTCTTCGCGCATCATTAAATATTCAGCACCATCTAATTTTAATTCGGTACCTGAGTATTTTCCGAATAAAACTTTGTCGCCGGCCTTAACTTCTAATGGAAGAGTTTTTCCATCTTCAGTTACGCGACCTTTACCAGCTGCTACGACTTCACCTTTTTGTGGTTTTTCTTTTGCCGTATCAGGGATGAAAAGACCACCTGCTGTTTTGTCTTCTTCCGCCATACGACGAACTAGAATTCTATCATGAAGTGGACGAACACCAATTTCGTGTTTTGCCATTATTGCCTCCTAAATTAGTTTAGATTATTATGTTTATTACAACGACCCAATATGGACTCTGCCAAATATCTGTCAAGGTGAACCCTGAAAGTAAAAGCATTTTAACGCAATCTCCTTTGGCGCAGCGCTTAAAAGCGCGCTGCCACAGCTAACGTTAGGTCATCATATCCAGCCAGAGTATTACCCGAGTTCTTGTTAAGGTTAGTTGTAAAAGTGATAGCGGGAATCCACTGAACCGTTTGTTGATCGTTCAATGCCTTACCATAAACACTTGCGGTAAACATAGTCTGAGAATCGAAATCAATACGTGCATTGGCTGCGGTAACAAAAGACTTACCTGCGATCAATGAAAGTTGCCCCGAGAATCCGCCCAATACGCTACCAGCTTTCCACTCAGAAAATCCTTTAACCGCTACCGTATTACCACCCGAAACTGTCATTTCAGATTTAGTATTATCAGCTGCAATGACATCCATTCGTTTATCTTGATTAATGGATAAAGAACCTACCATTCCGATAACTTGTCCATTGGTACGAGTCGTTTCGAAACCAATGTAAGGAGTGACCGTTTGGCCGCCAGAGAAACGGTTGCCGTCTTTGCCTTTAGCTAGATTAATAGAAGCCGCTTCCAAACTAAGACTTAAGTCAGCACCCAAAAGCATCTGACCATTTTCTTTTGCCGTTTTGCTAGAATATCCAAAAACAACATCGGAAAGACCCTTATTATGTGATTCACGATTTCCAGGAAAGTTCTGATCGTTTTGACCTATTGAAGTTTCCAGTTTTAATGCTGCTGTTGGATTCATACCATACTGTAAACGGACCTGGGTCGCGATCGTTTTTCCCGTGTATTTCGCCATATCGCTGGTACCCGTTGATGTTGTTGTTCCATACTCAGGGGTAATTGTTGCCGCGATAACACCTTTTGCAGGTTGAAAATAAGCCAAAGACATATTTGCTGCATTCGGTGCCTGAGCGATTTGCGCCGTAGAAGTGGCGTCAGCTTCAGTCATCGGTGGAGCTACTGTTGTTGCGGTTGCGTGTCCTCTGGCCGCAGCAGAACGCGAAGTCCCTACTTTAAATTTCATTGGCTCCACAGCCATTGCACTTGCACCCACTAAAGTGAGCATCAAAATCATTGATTTCATTAAATTCCCCTTTGTTTAGTTTTTTTAACCAATAAAAAATGTCCAAAAAATGCCCTAAATGCAATAGATTTAAACCTACGCATATTCTTGCCGCATGACAGAAAATCACTTATGATATTGTTAAAGATAAACACAGGAATTGTTATGGAAGCCCTATTATATTTGTTAGTTATAGGATTTGTCTCGGGCTTGTTAGCCAGAATTATTATGCCAGGCAGAGATCCCATGGGAATCTTCAAAACTACTATCCTGGGGGTAATCGGGTCTTTTGTTGGTGCTTACGCAGTTCAATATCTAGGCATTGCTCCGCAGGGCAGCTGGCAAACATTGGCCGTCGCTGTCGCGGGTTCATTTGTTGTTTTGGGATTATATAAGTTTATCCGGAACGTTTAGATTAGAACTGACATTCATTTTCATAATAATCCATGGTGAATTCTTCTACTGGCGCATGGCCAGAAATGTACACCATTA